>JAOTUP010000322.1 GCA_029863825.1 Acidobacteriota bacterium
ATCGGCGATGATTGGAAGATGGCTGATCTGCTTCACAGCCGGGATCACTGCCACGTCGAGCGTATTGCGCGTGTGGTCGGCAAAAGTCCTGATGCCCCGTTCGCAGAGAATGACACGCTCGTTCCCCTGGTCGAGAATGTACTCGGCTGCAAGGAGCAGCTCTTCGATAGTGGCGTTGGCTCCCCGCTTCAAGAGTACTGGTTTGCCGCACCGTCCCGCCCTCTTCAGCAACGTGAAGTTCTGCATGTTTCGGGCGCCTATCTGAACCATGTCCGCGTACTCGGCAACCCTGTCGAGCACATCGATGTCGAGCGCCTCGGTGACAATCGCCAGCCCCGTCGCTTCACGCACTTTGGCGAGAATCTCGAGACCTTCGACACCGAGCCCCTGAAAACTGTAGGGACTGGTCCGCGGCTTGTAAGCACCTCCGCGCAGCATGTGCGCTCCCGCCGATTTGACCGCTCTGGCGATCGTCAATGTCTGTTCGTGGCTCTCTACCGAGCACGGACCGGCGATGACCAGCAGATCCGCACCTCCGACCTCGACGCCCCCGATGCCGACCACCGTGTTGCTTCGCCGAAACTCTCGCGAAACCAGCTTGTAGGGGTGACTGACCCGGATGACTTCGAGAACACCGGGCAGGCTTTCGAACAGAACCGGTTCGACGACTCCGATATTTCCGGTGATGCCGATAGCAGTACGCTGCGCTCCGGGAATCGGATGCGCCTTCAGGCCTTTTCTTTCGATCGTCTCGACAACGGCATTGATCTGCTCGGGCTCCGCGTCGACTCGCATCACTATCAACATGCTCGATACCTCTCCCGACCCCGAGTACGGGGCTCTCGCACGCCGCTGACACCGGCGCGGTATCATAGCAGGCGCCGTCGCCCAATCCTCGAGACACGACTCGATGGCCTACCGCCGGTTAGAAGCGACGTGCGAAGGAGCTGATGATGAAAAAGATCCCTCTCACTGCTGTGCTGCTCGCTCTGGTACTCGCCCCCATGCCACTCGCTGCCTACACCGTCTATCTGAAGGACGGCGCCAAGCTGATAGCCCAAGTCGCACCGGAAATTCGTGGCGAGTTGGCCATCATCACTCTGCAGAATGGCACGCAGACTTCCCTCGCCGCCTCGGAAATCGACATCGAGCGCACTCGCGAAGCGAATCAGCGAGATCTCGGAAGTGCCTTGGTTCTCGAGGGCGGCGAGTTCACCGAACAGCCGCAGTCGGCCGAGCCGCAGCGCGAAGAGCGACTCTCAGACATCGTCCGTCAAAGCAAAGCGAGGACGCAGACCGGTTCCGGAGCAACGGGCAGGGTACGAACCGTCGCACCTGCCACTTCTACGTCGGCCAATCTCCTCGACTTCCGACGGAGCCCATATCGCAACCTCGACGTGGCGGGAGAGATCCAGGGCGTCTTCCGCGGCCAGGGTGTCGAGCAGACGAGGCTCTATGAGGGAACGGCAGCCGGCCGCGTGCTCGTCGACTTGACGACCGACTCAGAGGCCGCAGTCTTTCGCGCCCTCAAGGTTGCCGCGACGGCGCTCGTTCATCTCGAGACCGCCTTTCCCGGCACCGTGGAGGCCTTCGAACTCGTGCTCACGACATCGAGCCGGTCGCGAGCGGGGGAGTTCCTTCTCGGATCTGAGGATGCAAAACGGTTAGCGCGGGGAGACCTCGAAGTCTCCACGTTCTTCGTCGACTACGTTCGTTTCTGACACCGAGCGGCGTCAGGACGGAGGCGTCGTGTCGTCGATATTCTCCAGACCCAGGAACGACTCGACTCCCATTCCGACACGGCTCTCGAATCGCTGCCGGTAGCTCTCCACTTCCCCCACCTGCTCATCGAGAAAAAGCCTCTCGATGCGAAACAGAGGCACGAACATCGTCGACAGGCCCAGAGAAGGCTTTTCTTTTCGCGATGCCTGCATCATCCAGTCGTCGAAACTGGCCACATTGATTCCACGGATCACTACGCCCGACGGATCCAGACTCTTCAGGATTCCCCAGAACTTCTCAGTCGGATTGACCAGGTGGCAAATGATGATCGAGTCAGCGGGAATCATCAGAACTCTCTCCTTCATCCTGAGCATCGTCACACTGCGCCAGTTCGACCAGAACACCTCCCGCGCTCGCGGGATGAACGAACTGGACCCAGCACCCTCCAGCACCGCGGCTGGGCTCAGGCCGCAGCAGCCGCAATCCGGCGTCACGCAGGCGCTGATCGTCAGCGCCGATGCCGTCGGTTGACAGGCATAAGTGGTGGAGACCGGGGCCGCGCCGAGTGATGAAGCGGGCGATCGGGGAATCGGCTCTCATGGACTCGAGCAGTTCGATCCGGCTTTCACCACAGGGGATCATCGCAACTCGGACGCCTTCCTCAGACACCTCCTCGATGCCCGAGATCTCGAAACCCAAAGCTTCGTAGAAGAGACGCCCCTCGGCAATCGACCGGACAGCGATACCGACGTGCTCGATACCCTTGATCACTCTTCAGTCTCCGCGCGTTGGGCACTTGGCGCATGCCGTCTCAATACGCCGCGAATGACACTGTCGGCGACGGCGTAGGGATCGCTCAGCGCGTTCAGCCCGCGCTCGAGCGCCGACTCCAATCCACCGGACTCCTCGGCCATCGCCAGCACATGCTCCTTGAGAATGTTTTCCACCCGCAACCGCAAGTGCCTACGACGCCGGCCTGCAAGCTCGCCACTTTCTCGCAACCACCGGCGATGGTCACGCACTGCAGAGAGAATCTCCTCGATGCCCTCGTTACGGACTGCCACCGCCTTGAGGATCTGCGGACGTCGCGCCGTACCCTCATCCATCGAGACCATCATCTGCAAATCACGATATGTACGCTCGACTCCATCACGATCAGCCTTGTTGATGACGAAGACATCCGCGATCTCCATGATCCCCGCCTTGATCGCCTGAATGTCGTCACCCAAGCCCGGTACGGTCACGAGCAGAACCGTCTCGACACTGCGAACGATATCGACCTCGTCCTGACCGACTCCCACGGTTTCTACGAGCACCCAGTCGAACCCGGCGGCGTCGAGCACGTCAACCGCATCATGGGTCGCCGGGGTGACTCCGCCCATGGCGCCGCGCGTGGCCATCGAGCGGATGAACACGCCGGGGTCGGTGTAGAGATTCTGCATGCGAATGCGGTCGCCGAGGATCGCACCGCCGGAGAACGGGCTCGTTGGATCGACGGCGAGGATTCCCACCGTCTCGTCGTCCTCCCTCAATCGCCGTGTCAAACGGTCGACCAGTGTGCTCTTGCCAGCCCCCGGCGGACCCGTGATGCCAATCACTCTCGCCCTGCCGATGTGCGAATACAGCTCGCCGATGAGTTGTCCCCGCGAATGTCGCCGGTCCTCGATCAGACTGATCGCCCTGCCGATCGCCCGTGGCTGCCTGGCTCGGACACCAACGACAAGTGCGGCGATCTCCGTGGACAGCGCCTCTGACCCGGCCACGACATCGCTTTCCGTCATCCGCTTTCTTTCAGCAGCCGACGAGCGATCACCAGTCGCTGAATCTCACTTGTTCCCTCGCCAATCGTGCAGATCTTGCAGTCGCGATAGAACTTCTCAGCACGGTAATCCTTGATCAGGCCGTAGCC
>JAOTUP010000323.1 GCA_029863825.1 Acidobacteriota bacterium
CCTGTCGATACCGATTCCTTCGCCACCGGCGGGCGGCATCCCGTGCTCCAACGCCTCTACGTAGTCGGCGTCGTAGCGGTGCGCCTCGATGTCTCCAGCATCCCGCGCCGCAAGCTGTTGCCGAAACCTGAGAGCCTGAATCGCGGGATCATTGAGCTCACTGAAGGCGTTGGCGATCTCCATCCCACCAATGTAGAGCTCGAATCTCTCGACGAAACGGGAATCCTCGGCACAGGTCTTGGCAAACGGCGACACCTCCACCGGATAGTCGGTTATGAACGTCGGCTGCACCAGATGCTCCTCGACCGTCGCCTCGAAGAGCGCCATCAGCAGGTAGCCGTACCATTCGCCGGGAAAATCCATATCCCCCTTCTGCCGGCGGTACTCTTCGGCATCCGCCGACATCAGGACGGGGTGTTCCAGGTCGCCGATTGCGGCCGGCAACGACATCTCGCGGCGGCGCAAGGCGGCAGCGAGATCCGCCACATGATCGAGGTTCTCCAGAGGCTCGTCGCCATAGGTGGCGATCGCCTCGCGCACCGTGTGCCGCCGCCACCGACCCCCCATCTCGATGCGATTCCCCGACCACTCGAGAACCGACTCCCCGAGGATCTCTTCCGTCAGTCCGGACAGCAGCTCTTCGGTGAAGTCCATCAACTTCAGATAGTCGGAGTAGGCCCAATAGAACTCGAGCATTGTGAACTCCGGATTGTGCTGTGTCGAAATGCCCTCGTTGCGGAAGTTCCTATTGATTTCGTACACCTGATGCAGCTCGCCGACCAGCAGGCGCTTGAGGAACAGCTCGGGCGCGATTCTCAAATACAGATCGAGATCGAGAGCATTGTGGTGCGTCACGAAAGGTCGCGCCGCCGCACCGCCCGCGAGAATGTGCATCATCGGCGTTTCGACTTCGAGAAAACCGAGACGATCGAGGCGCGAGCGGAGATAGGCAATTGCGCGCGCGCGCAATTCGAACGTGCGCCGCGTCTCGGGGTTGACTGCGAGGTCGAGGTATCGCTTCCGATATCGCGTCTCCACGTCAGCCAGCCCGTGCCATTTCTCCGGCAGCGGCCTCACCGCCTTGGCCAGTAACTGGAGATTCTCCGCCGCAATCGTCAGCTCTCCCGTTCTGGTGCGAATCAGCAGACCGGCAGCGAGCACGTAGTCACCGAGATCGAGACCGTCCAGAACGGCGACGCCCGCGGCGGGGAGCTGCGCTCTGCGCACCATCACCTGCAACTTTTCGCCACCGCCGTGAAGATCGAGAAAAGCGGTCTTGCCGTGTTTTCTCAGCGCCTTGACCCTGCCTGGAACACGCAGGTGCAGTTGTGCCTGCTCGAGATCGGCAGCATCACGCTGCTCGTGCTGAGCGTTCACCGCGGCCGGCTCCAGATCGTACTCGACGCGTGCTGGATAGGGATCGATTCCCTCACGCCGCAGCTCGATGGCTTTGCGCCGACGGTTCTCTATCTGCTGCTCGAGCTCTGACACGTGCTTCTCCCATCCTTCACATCGATCACCCACGCTGCGACGCGAAGCACGACGATATCGGATTTGCCCGAGGTGCTCCATACCGCCCATCGCCCGATTGGGGCAGCGCCGTCGACTTCCTGCCCTCCAACTGGCCAGACTCTGCGGTGCCGCCGACTGTTAGACTTGCATCAGCATGCGCGAACATCGGCGTCAGCTCGATGCGGCGATGGAAGCCTGGCGACAAAGGGACTGGCCAATGCCGTCCGTGCTTCTGGTTTCCGGCTCCGGTCTGACGGTCGAACTCGACGGCCGCGTCGAGGGGATTGCCGAACTCGCTGAAATCGTGCCGTTCCCGACGCGTGCCGTGGTCGGTCATCCGCACCAGCTCGAGCTGTTGGAGACGCAACATGGCATCGTCTTGTATCAGCGGGGGCGCCTGCACTCGTACCAGGGGTACAGCGCCAATCAGACCGTATTCGTCGTCCGCCTGGCAGCTCTGTTGGGAGCCTCGACGCTCATCATGACCAACGCGGCCGGCGGACTGTCCGACACGCAACACACTGGCCAGCTGGCGGTGATCAGCGACCAAATCAACCTCAGCGGCCTCAATCCTCTGCGCGGCGCGCTGCCTCCAGAATGGGGTCCCCAATTCCCCGACATGGTGCATGCACATGATCCCGACCTGCGCGCGCTGGCCCTGGCGCTGGCGACGGAACTCGGCATCGAGCTCTCTTCCGGCGTCTACGCCGGCGTCGCGGGGCCGAGCTTCGAAACCCCGGCGGAAGTGGAGATGCTGCGACGCCTCGGCGCGGATCTCGTGGGTATGTCGACCGTCCTCGAGGTCATTGCGGCCCGCCATCTGGGCATGCGCTGCCTGTGTTTCTCCCTCATCGCCAATCTGGCCGCAGGCTTGGGAGACTTTGCAGTCGTTGACCACGAGGAGGTTCTGCAATCGGGTCGCGCGGCGGCGGAGAAAATCGCCCGCCTGCTGTCCTCGCTTCTCGGGCGACCCGAGCTCTACGGGCGGCGTCCGCGAGTCAGGAGCTGAGCAGCTTCGTCAGGCGTGAGCGACGAGCCACAAACCCGAATAGTCCCGCATCAGGCGCATCCGAAGCACCTGCAACTGTCGCGCTTCCGCGGCGTTACCGGCGAGAAAGTCGTTCTCCAAATAGTGTGAGAAGCGACGCAGGTACCAGTCACCGAGTCGCAGGATCGATGTCGTCCCTTCCGCCGAAGTCACCTCGCGACCACCGACGCGGCTCCGGTAGGCATGAATCTCGTTGACTTCATCATTGATCCGCTGCCGCAATGCAGCGCCGGCGAGAACGAATCGCTCCAGCCCCTCGTCGCAGTCACTCGCCCCTGCCAGGCGATCGAAAGCGGCGATCTCCCGCTTTTCCAGCCGATACGACTGCGCCCGCGCGTCCAGCTGGCGGCCTTCGCTCCCTTCGCCGGTCGAATCGCTCAAAAGGGCGACGAGCTCTTCAAAACGTTGAGCCAGCAATCGGCGCTCGGAGCGTGAAGGAAGCGCTTCCTCGAGAGCGAAACGCCGCGCTCGCCTTTCCTCGTCTGTTTCGCTGCCGCGCTCAGGCCGGCCGCCGCCATTCTCCTCCACCTGCGTGAGCATTTCGAGCACCGCCTGGCGGATCTGGGCGACGTCCTGCAAGCGAATGTCGCCGCTGTCGAGCTGCTTGCGAAAATGGGAGACCTGAAGATGCAGTCGATTCACGGATTCCATCAGCTCTCGATCGACACCGCCTTCCTGCTCCAATCGCGAGACCTTCTCGTAGTCATCGAGAATCAGCCTCTCCTCCTGGCGAGTGAGATCCTGGATTCGGCCCGCAAGCACGAGATTGGTGTCGACGATCACCGGCAGGACGGATTCCTCGAAGAGCAGATTGCCGAGGCCGTGCTTGAGATGGCGGTAATGGCCGACGAGATCGCGCTCGGTCAACTGCTCGAAGCTCGTAAGCTGCTGTATCTCGTTACGCACGGCTTGCACCATCTTCTGACGATTGGCGATCTTCTGCGGGTCGACTTCCGCCGCTCGTGGCGCGTAAGCCGACAGTCCCCCCAACACGCGCGTCAACCGCGACCGGTCGCCGCCCAGCTTCGGACCAGCCACCGCCTCGGCCAGACGGCTCAGGAGA
>JAOTUP010000324.1 GCA_029863825.1 Acidobacteriota bacterium
CAGAGCTTCGTCTCCATGGCTACGTGTCGGCTTCCGGCTCCGGCGGCACGCTCGGCGCCGGTGATTACTTGAAGAACCGGCTTGGCGCTCGCATCGTGGCCGTCGAAGCCCTCGAGTGTCCGACTCTTCTCGCCAACGGCTTCGGCGAGCACAACATCCAGGGGATCGGCGACAAGCATGTGCCGCTGATCCACAACGTCATGAACACGGACTTCGTGGCGGCGGTCTCGGACCGCGCGACCGACGCGCTCTTCGTGCTCTTCAACTCGGACGCCGGCAAGCGCTACCTCAGCGGGCGCCGCGGCGTTCCGGAGAAGATCGTCGGCAGTCTCGATCGGCTCGGTCTGTCGGCGATCGGCAACCTCCTGGGGGCGATCAAGACGGCGAAGTATCTCGGTCTCGGTGAGCGAGATGTGCTGATGACCGTCGCCACCGACGGCGCCGAGCTCTACACGAGCGAGTACGACAAGATCGCCAAGCGTGACTATGTCGGCGGCGTGGACGAGGTTGCCTCAGCGGAGATCTTCGGCCAGCATCTCGCCGGAGTCGCGACCGACAATCTGCTGGAGCTCTCTTTGCGCGAGCGCGAGCGCATCTTCAATCTCGGCTATTTCACCTGGGTCGAGCAGCAGGGTGTGTCGATCGAGGACTTCACCGTGCGCCGGCACCAGAGCTTCTGGCGTTCGCTGCAGGATCTCATCCCCGCCTGGGACGAGCGCATCGAGGCATTCAATCGGGAGACGGGTGTTGGCGTTGGCTGACGGCCGGAGTGCGGCCACGCCGGCCTCCGAACGCGTGGTATCCGAGCTGGTCTGTCGCGGCTGCGGCCACGTTGTGGCGGCGGATGCGCCGCGCCCCTTCCGCTGTCCCAATGCCGACGGCGACGACGTCGATCACGTCCTGCGGCGCCGGCTGCACGCGGCGGCGGTGGAGAAGGCCGGAGAGGTGTTCGCCGGCGCCGAGCCGAACCCGTTTCTCCGCTACGCGCCGCTCCTGCACGGCTACCAGGCGGCGCGCCACGGTGGGCTCGGCGATGCCGAGTGGCGCGTCATGGTCGAGGTGCTGGACGAAGCGGTGGCCACGGTCAATGGGCACGGCTTCCGTGAGACGCCGTTCGGCACCGATCCCCTCATCGCCGAGCAGCTCGGTGTCGCTGAAGCGTGGGTCAAGCACGAGTGGGGAAACGTCTCGGGATCTCATAAAGGGCGTCATCTCATGGGCGTCATGCTCTGGCTGCAGGCGGCGGAGCAGCTTGGGCTGGAGCCGGCCGGCGAGAGACCGCCACTGGCAATCGCCAGCTGCGGCAACGCGGCGCTCGCCGCCGCCGTGGTGGCGCAAGCGGCGCAGCGTCGCCTCGAGGTCTTCGTGCCGACGCACGCCAATCCGCGAGTGCTCGAGCGACTGTCGATCCTGGGTGCCCATCTCCACACCTGCCCGCGCCAGGCCGGCGAGGCCGGAGATCCCTGCTATCTGCGTTTCCGCGATGCGCTGTCTCGAGGTGCGGTACCGTTCACTTGTCAGGGCAACGAAAACGGACTCACCATCGACGGCGGCAAGACGCTGGCCTGGGAGATGGCCTCGGCGCTCGAGCGGCATGGCAGTCGGATCGATCGCGTGCTCCTGCACGTCGGCGGCGGCGCGCTGGCCGCCTCGGTGATCGAGGGTCTGCGCGAGGCGCGCGACCTGGGAGCGGTCCCGAGACTCCCCAGAGTGCATGCCGTCCAGACCAAGGGGGCCTATCCACTGGCCCGCGCCTACGAGCTGCTGAGCCGGCACATCCTCGGTCGCTGGGCGGAAGAGTCGGGCGAACCCGTTCCCGAGACCGCCGCCGAGAGCGCCGCGCTTCTCGCCACAACCGAGTTGCGATTCTTCGTCGACGAGGGGCTCGACCATGCCTCCTCCCACCGCTCGGAGTTCATGTGGCCGTGGGAAGAGGAGCCGCATTCGATCGCCGACGGCATTCTGGACGATGAAACGTACGACTGGCTGGCGGTGACGGAAGGCATGCTCGAGACTGGCGGCTGGCCGATCGTCGTTGATGAGGAGACGCTTCGTCGAGCCAACGCGCTGGCGCGCGAGGCGACCGCGACGACGCCATGTCACACCGGGACGGCTGGGCTTGCCGGTGCGCTGGCTCTCTCGGGAGATGGCGCGCTCGATCCGGCGGAAAGCGTCGCTTTGATCGTCAGCGGCATCGAGCGCGGCTAGCAGACGGTTCGATTCGACTGGCGAAGGGGCGGTGCGGCGTCCGCGGCGAGAGGTGACGATCGGCCCGGGAGGACCGTGGCCGGTTCATGCAGCGGTGCTGACCGCCGCCGCGAGACGGCGCACGATGTCGCCGGCCGGTTCGATGTCGTGCACATCGGCGACCGACTTGCCCGCCTGCCAGTAGTCCCTCGAGCCAGAGTCGTCGAGCGACGCCTTCTTGAGCTGGCGGATCGATTTCAGAGCATAGATCGTCCGCATCCAGTGCTTGCGCCTTCGTCCCTTGAGCATCCAGCGCTCGAACGGACTGGCCTTCAGGCCCATGCGCTCGATGTAGGGCGTGTTGATGACCGAGACCGGCACGCCGGTGACGCGCTCAGTCAACACGATGTCGTCCTCCTCGGCGGCGACGATCGCCTGCTTGTAGGGCTGGGCGCTCGTGCACTCGGTCGTTGCGATGAAGCGAGTCCCCATCTGCACCCCGGCGTAGCCGATCGCGAGCGCGGCGGCGAAGCGCTCCGGTCCGGCAATGCCGCCGGCGCAGACGATGGGCACGCCGAGGTCGGCGAGCTCCTCGTACAGCGCTTCGACGCTTCTCGGCCCGGCGTGGCCGCCGGCCCGGTTGTTGACCGCGATGAGTCCGTCGACGCCACCCTCGAGGCCCTTCTCTGCCCACTTGCGCTCTGTCACATCGTGGTAGACGACGCCGCCGGCGGCGTGGACTTTGTCCACGACCCAGCCGGGCTTGCCGAGCGAGGTGATGAAGAAGCGCACTCCTTCCTCGAGCGCGATGTCGATCCAGCGGACCATGCGCTCGTGGTAGATCTTCGACGAGGCTTCGATCAGCGCGTTCATGCCGATCGGCTTGGACGTCAGACGCCGCATGTAGCGGATGCCGTCGCGGAACTCGTGTCCGTGGACGTAGGTGAGTGAGATCGGCTGCAGGACCCCGAGTCCGCCGGCCTCCGACACTGCCGCCACCAGCTCGGGATTGCTGCACGGGTACATTGGGCCGCAAATGAGCGGCACCTCGATCCCGGCATGGTGGGTGAGCGGCGTGGGGGAGGGCGAGGTCATGGCGGAGGACTGCTCAGAGGTGGGAGGAGTCTACCTCGCGGCCGGTGAGATGGGCGGTGACCGATCACGGCAGCGGTGACTGGATAGCGGGTTGTGGGCGGGTGGTTTCCTGTCACCGTTCGGTGGGTAGTGCAGCTCCGGTCCGCTCACGGTGCCCTTCCTCGAGCGCAGAGATGCTCGTCGGCAGGGCACTCGCTCGCGGCCGGGTGAGATGGGCAGTGATTGGATCACGAAAGCGGTGACTGGATAGCGGGTTGTGGGCGGGCGGTTTCCTGTCACCGTCGGTTCCTCGCGGCGGGCGAGATGGGCGGTGAC
>JAOTUP010000325.1 GCA_029863825.1 Acidobacteriota bacterium
GTGGCGGCCTGACCGACGACGAGATCGAGCGTCTCGCGGACTACCTGCTCGAAGGCCGGGAAGAGGTGCGCGATATCGACTTCGTGCTCTCCGCAGATCCCGACCCTGCCGCCGGTAAGATCCTCTTTGAAGAAGAATGCACCGACTGCCACGCGATGACGGCGGACGAGGGTGAGGCCTCGTGGCTGGGTAGCTCTGGCTTCCAGGAGACCTACAGCGATGCCCTCATTGGGCACACCATCAAACACGGCCGCGAAGACACGCTGATGATCGGCTACGGAGAATCGGCCGACGGCGACTACTCCGACGAACAGATCTCCGACCTGGTCAGCTTCATTCGCACGTTGGGGTAGAGATCGTCGCGGAGCACCCGGTGTGGCCAGCGCGGACTCAGTGAGCGAAGGCTTCTGGCTTTCCCTCCATGACCGCAGTCAGCTCGCCGAAGTGGTTGCGGTCTGCCGGGCCGGCTGAGAGGCTCTGTCCAGGCATCGGGGTGAGCTACCACCCCTCTGGGTGGGGTGTCACCACCTCGTGGTGATTGCGGGGCCCCCTCCCAACGGGTGTAGAGATTTGTTGGGCGGAGGCTTACGCTGATCGGGTCGAGGAAGGCTGATCCTTCGAGTTTGAATCCCCGGTTGGCGCGGGACCGCCTCCTTCCTCTTTTCGACCTTGCCTCCCTGCGCCAGACGGGGGTTCTTTTTTTGGCCTGCGATGTTCGCGGGACGTCGGCGGTAAACGCAGATTGCGGCGCATCCCAGGGCGTGCTCGTCTCTCGGATCGTCCACGTACTTCAAGTGTGCTTGCGTCCCCGAGACTGCGCCTAGCCCGGTCTGCCGCACACGTCGCGTCTTCGCCTCGCCGTCCAGCAAACATCGCGGGCCATCTTTGAAGGAGTATCTGGGAGCCAGAGCTCCGGCTCGGCTCTCGACTCGGCGTACCCCAAGCACGCCAGCACTTTTTCAAGACGGTGCTTCACCGGATCTCCTGCGACTTCGCGCCTTCGCGGCGGACCACCACCAGGACTGCGGCCGGCCACGGTTCGAGACGAGCTGGCTCAAGCTCCAGTTCGCGCCCGGACCAAGATCACTGCCTCGCTAATAGACCGAGTCGGGGGAGAAGACCTTCGAGGCCGGGAGCCGATGGAGGGTGTCGTCGATGACGTCGAAGTCGTCGAGGGTCACGCGGTCGGGATGCTCGACGCCGATTGCGCGGCTGAGCTGCAGGAGCTCCTTGCGCATCGAGACGACGTAGTTGGCGAGACGGGCGGCCTTCGAGGTCGGATCCAAACCCCGCATGAGCCAGCGGTTCTGTGTCGCGACGCCGGTGGGACAGTGTCCCGTGTGGCAGCGCTGGGCCTGAATACAGCCGATCGCCATCATCGCTTCGCGGCCGACGTTGATGAGATCGCAACCGAGGGCGAAGGCGAAGAGTCCGTCCGAGGGGAATCCCAATTTGCCGGCACCGATAAAGACGACTCGATCGTCGAGACCGCGGTGAGCGAAGATGCTGTGCACCTGGCTGAATCCGATCTTGAATGGCTGCGCCACATGATCCGTGAAGGCGAGCGGCCCGGCGCCGGTGCCGCCCTCGCCGCCGTCGACGGTGATGAAATCGAGACCGCGATCACCTCGTGCCATGAGATCGCCCAGCTCGGTCCAGAAGGAGAGATTGCCGATCGCCGACTTGATGCCGACGGGGAGGCCCGATTCCGCTGCCAGTAGCTCGGCGAAATCCAGCAGCCCGTCGGCGTCGGAAAAGGCGCTGTGTCGTGACGGGCTGATGCAGGTTTGGCCGACCGGGATACCGCGGATCGTCGCGATCTCGGCTGTGACCTTGGCTGCCGGCAAGACCCCGCCGAGGCCGGGCTTCGCCCCCTGGCTGAGCTTAATCTCGATCGCTCGGACCGGACCGCTGGCGACGGTGTCTCGAAATCGCCCGAGGTCGAAGCCGCCATCCTCGCCGCGACAGCCGAAGTAGCCGGTACCGATCTGCCACACGAGGTCGCCGCCATGGCGATGGTGCGGGGCGATGCCACCCTCTCCGGTGTTGTGAAGGCACCCGGCGGTTTTTGCGCCGCGGTTCATCGCCTCGACTGCCGGACCCGACAGCGAGCCGAAGCTCATGCCCGAGATGTCAACGATGGAGTCGGGCCTGAATCGCTTCCGACGCCCGCGAGCTTCGCCGAGGATCTTGGCGCAGGGCAGGCGATACGTTGGATCGTAGTCGGCGTCGCCTGGATGAGGGCTGGGAAGGGGGAAGGCCGAGTGCTTGACGATGAGGTAGTTGGGAGTCGATTCGAGATCATTATCGGTCCCGAAGCCGAAGTAATTGTTCTCCAGCTTGGAGGAGGCGTACACCCATCGCCGTTGATCGCGGGAAAACGGCCGTTCCTCGTCATTGCCGGTGACGATGTACTGGCGCAGCTCCGGTCCGACGGCTTCGAGCCAGTAGCGAAAGTGACCGATGAGCGGGAAGTTTCGCAGGATCGCATGTCGTCTCTGCACGAGATCGTAGACGACCGTTGCGCCGACAAGCGCGAAGAAAATCCAGAGGAGCCACATCATTCGGGAGATCCGCGGTCCGTGCAGAGAGCTTCTGGATCATAGCAGGAGAAACGGACACCCAAGGGGGGAGATTCGCCCCGCATGACAGGGAAAAACTTCGCGGCATTCCTGGTCGTCGGGAGAGGCCTCGCGGCGGTCACTCGCTCTCTTGAACATCAGGTGGTGGCACACGAATTGCGCTTAGGAGAGTCGAGAAGGCCAGGGGTCTGACATGAGCTCGAAAACGACGCCGAAGACGCAACAGACCGAGTCGGGCGCAAGATCGTTCAGTGACTCGTCGGAGGTGAGCGTAATCACCGGCGCGACGATCGCGATGAGCTCGGTCGGCGTTGTCTTCATTGTTGGCTATGTGTGGCTCGGGGCTTCGCTTCTTGCGTGGACAGTCGCCAGCGGCATCCTTCTTGGACTCCTTTGCCTCGCGTTGCTGAGGCTGACGAGACGGGCGACCCTGTTTGGGAACATTGCGACGGCGGTGCTCGCAGCTGTTCTGCTCGTCGTGGCACTGAGGTCGGGGGGTCTGGAGAGCACCGGGTTCTCCTGGCTGCTCCTTCTGCCGGTGATTGCGGCCTTCGGTGTGGGCCTTCGAGCGGCCTGGGTGTGGTTGGGTGTCGTGTGGATCTCGGCGTTGTGCTTCTGGGTCTTCGACGCCTCCGCCATGGTTGTCATTCCTGTCGAGCACGCGACCCTCAACTCGTTGTTCAATCGGCTCGGCGTGAGTCTGTCGCTAGCGGTAGTGACGACAGTGTTCATCAAAGCCCTGCGACGGATCGAAGATCGGCTGTCTCGCGCCAACCTGCTGCTCGAGGACGAGGTGCGGAGCCGTCGACAGATGGAAGCGGAGCTGCGTGAGAGCCAGGAGCGCTCTCGCGATCTCGTCGAGAACAGCCCGATGATGCTCTACACTCACGATCTCGAGGGAAACATTCTCAGCGCCAATCGTGCGCTCGTCGAGTTTCTCGGTTGTCGTCACGAGAGCGATCTCGTGGGGAAAAGCGGCATCACGCTTCTCGCCCCGGAAGTCCGATCAGAG
>JAOTUP010000326.1 GCA_029863825.1 Acidobacteriota bacterium
ACCTACCTTCGCTTCTATGCTGAGGACTTCGTGCCTGCGGATGGTGCGAGCCGCGAAGCGTGGGAAGCGCAGAGGACCGAACGGCTCACTCGCCCCGGTCGGATCCTGGTGGCACTGACCAGCATGGAGACGGAGATCATCGAGCGCGGGGAGGCGCGGGTGACATTCACCCAGACCTACCGCTCGGACTCGTTCTCGGACATCGTGCGCAAGACCCTCGACTTGAGGCATACGCCGCAGGGCTGGAAGATCCATCGCGAACAGGCGACGGCTTCGTGAAGCGCGTCAGCGCAAGCGAATGACGAAGCGGCGGTCCCCGCCGGCCAATACGACCCGGTCCGGTGTGATGTCTGCGACCGCAAGCCCGTCGACAAAGCCGCCACGTCCGATGACCTCACCGTTCAGCAGAGCGAACGGCTGGTCTGTCGACCAGGCGATCCCGTCGAGCCGGAACATCCCGATGCCGGGGATCTCCGCCTCACGCAGGTAGACCTCACTTGACGCCGCCGAGCCGGCATCGGCAATCTCCGGAGCGCCGTCAGCGCCGGACTCGCCGGCCGGCGCGTCGGGTGTCGGATCGGCGCTTCGACCGGCTCCTTCTGTTGGCATCGAGCTCATGATCGGCGGCTCCGGGAGCGATTGCTGGGCACCGGGCGAGGCGCTCCCTGCAAGTGGTGGCATCACGGCCGGCGCCTCCTGTGAGGTGGCGGGAGCTGCCGAGTCTTCCCTGGAGGACCGGCCGCTGTCCCTTTCGACGCCGGGTGCGGCGACCTCGGGTGCCGGGCCTGGCGGCTCCGCGGGAGCGAGTCGGGCCGCATCCCGTCGGCGCGGTATCTGGGCAACGTCGCGGCGGGAGTCGGTCTCCGGAGTCGTCGTTCCTGTCCTCGCCGGTGTCGCATCCACGCCTGTTGAGTCTCCTGCACGGCCAGCTCCGGTCGGCTGCTCGCGTCCCGCCGCGTCGGGATCGGTCACGAGAGTTTCGCCGCCGCCGGCTCGAGCCTGCACCTGGCCTTCTTCGTCTGGAGTGACGGTGCGCAGCAGCCAGAAGACCACCAGCACGGCGCCGATCAGGGCCGCCGCCAGAGACATCAGGGTCCTTGAAGCCGGTGTCAGCCTCGGCTGTTGCTGCCAGCGCCGGGAGCGCTCCAAGAGGGGCAATTGAGAATCGGCTCGCCGTGCTTCCTGGCGAGCGGCTTCCGTTCGCGCCTTGCGCAGGGCGTCATTGACGAGACTCATCAGTGGCGGCCCTCGAGCTCACGAATAGCGCGACGTACGTGACGAGTCGTGAGCCTGTCGGTACCGAGGACATACCCGCAGAGCAATGTCTTGTCGCACAGCGCATTGACGAGTCGCGGGATGCCTCGCGCGTAGCGGTGGATCCGGCGAACCGCGCGGCGCTGAAACACCGGTCGGGAGTTGGCGCCGGCAACATGCAGACGATGCTGGATGTAGCGGTCGGTTTCGTCGAGCGACAGCGAGCGCAGGTGATAGCGGATGGTGATTCGCTGCCGCAGCTGCCGCAGGGCCGGCTGATCGAGCACGTCACGCAGCTCGGGTTGGCCGATGAGCACGATCTGCAGCAATTTGCGCTGATCGGTCTCCAGGTTGGAAAGCAGACGCACCTCCTCGAGCAACTCGAGGCTGAGGTCCTGCGCCTCGTCGATCACCAGGACGACGTCATTGCCGAGCGGCATCTGCTCTAACAGAAACTCGTTGAGCCTCTGGACGTTGTCCAACCTGTCGTCGGTCGGTTTGACTCCCAGCTCGGCGAGAACCAGCCAGATGAGCTGTTCTCCCGTCATCACCGGGTTGAGAACCAGAGCAGTCTTGTAGCTTGGGCCGAGGTGCTCGAGCAGCGCCCGGCAGATGGTCGTCTTGCCGGCGCCAATCTCGCCAGTGATCTGAATGAAGCCCTTCCGCTCCTGAAGGCCGAAGAGGAGGTGGTTGAAGGCCTCTTCGTGGCGGTCGCTGAAGAAAAGGAAATGCGGATCCGGCGTGATATTGAAGGGGGATTCGCGGAAGCCGAAAAACTCGTTGTACATCTGGTTGACTCGAACGCGCCGGGCGTATCGGAATCTCTAAGTCTAACAGGAGGAACGCGAACCTGAGCGGCCTCGGGCTGCAGCGAGGCGAAGCCAAAGGTCGCGCCTCGTGGCGGCGACCTCACCATCCGGTGCCCGTCTCGATCTGCCCGCTGTTGTGTCGTGAGCCTGAAAGGGGATCTCTCGACCTTCTCCAGCGCCAGGCCGTCGCGTCAGCGGCCGGAGCGGCGCAGATGGTCCAGCACGCTGGCCTCCAGTCGGATAAAGAACTCTTGCACCGGCTCCCCCGGATCATAGAGGTCGAGAAACGGTTCGATGCGGTCCGTTGTGGGGCTCACGCCAAGCGCCTCGCTCCATTTGAGAAACGGCACGAGAAAGGGAGATGCATGGGTGATCTCGAGGCGTAGCAGATCGGCCGTGACCCCGCCTGCAGCGGAAAAGCCGGAGGTGTCGTAGATGCGCAGGATCTCGTCAATGTCGTATTCGACCTGGCGCAGGCGGGTCGTCCATTCGCTGCCGTCCCAGTCGAAGACCGCGTATTGAGCGCGCCGATCGCCGTTGAACGGGAGTCCGACGGACCCGACGTTGACCACGCGCTGCGCCGCCACGCGGCGGCTCATCTGACGGTGGGTGTGCGCGCAGGCGAGCACTTTGTGGTCGAGCGCGGCGAGAAGCCGTTTCAGCTTGTCATCGGTGGTCCAGGGTCCGAGACCTTCGCTGTGCGATCTCGGAGTGCCGTGAGTCAGGAGGAGGCCTGGTGCAGAGACAGCGGTCATCGTCATCTCGAGAGAGTCGAGGAACACGAAATCCGCCGCTGAGAGCTCCGCTGCCATCCAGCGGGCGGCGGACCATTCGGGCTCCAGCCACCAGTTCTCGGGGACGCGATTCTGGTGGAAGGCGAGCAAGTAGTCTTCGTGATTGCCGCGCACGCACGGCCAGCCGTGAGAGCGAATCTCCGCCACCACGGCGCTGCCCTGGGGACCGCGCCCCACCAGGTCGCCGCCAATGAGAATCTCGTCCGGTGGCTGGCGCTCGAGATCCTCCAGGACCGCTCGCAGAGCGGGCATGTTGCCGTGGATGTCGGCGAGGATGGCTACTCGGTGGGTCGTCATACGGGTGGCTTCCGCAGCCGTCGAGGATAGCGCAGAGTGCCCGCGCCCGGGAGATTGCGGCGAATCTTGCGTTGCCTCGGCGTCTCGATTAGCATGACAGGGATTAGACAGTGAATAGCGAACCACAGAGGTTCAGTGAATGGCCATTCGCCAAGGAGGTTCCTGATGCGGAGTTTTGGACGTTCCCTTTGGGTCGGTTGCCTGGTTGCTCTGTGCGCGGTTGCCGGCCTCCAGGCCCAGTCGCAAGCCACGACCGGCGTCATCGAGGGCACCGTGCTGGACGAGACGGGCGACGGTCTGCCGGGTGTCACGGTAACGCTCACCAACACGGCGACGAATTTCGAAAAGATCGTGGTGACCGACGCCAGCGGCCGCTTCCGCGGTCTGCTGCTGCCGCTCGGTCCGTACACCGTCAGCGCGGGTCTCGAGGGTTTCGCC
>JAOTUP010000327.1 GCA_029863825.1 Acidobacteriota bacterium
AGTCTCTTCGGGCGCATCTTCGTCGGCGAGTCGATAGAAGGCCCATCGCCCCTCCTGCCGACGGTCGACGAGACCCGCCTGCTGCAAGATCGTCATGTGCTTCGACACGGTCGAGGGAGCGAGTCCGAGCAGCTCGATGAGCTGGCAGAGGCAAAGCTCGCCGCGGCGAGTCGCCATCAGCAGTCGTAGACGCGACTGGTCGTTGAGCGCTTTGGTGAGCGCAAGGATGTGATGCATGTCGCTTCGTTACTTCGCCATCTGACGAAGTTTATCACAGGCCAGATGGCTTCAGTCGCGAAGCTGATGGCCTGGACCCTTCGTACAGGACCCGAGTCAAGAGCGTCGATTCGCCGCAGGTAGACCTGGCCCGATCGGTGAAAGCTCGACCGGCACGATCAGGTTCTCTCATTGCGGTTGGCCTGTTCGATGGCGCGTCCCAGCTCTTGGTGTGCCGTCTCGAGCTGCGTAATCCGACTCTCGAGCTCCGCTCGCTCCTCGTCGCTCTTCGTGCTCTTGAGTCCCTCCCGCTGGGTTTTGATCTCCTCTTCCAGAGTCCGCTGGCGGTCGGTCAGATTCTCGGTCTTCTCGACTTCTTCCGCCTTGTCGAAGACCACCGCCTCTGGCGCCTGCTCCGGCTTCGAGGGCTGGTCTGCCTGCGGCGACTCGGGCGGAAGGACGCGTCGCTCCTCAGGGAGTGCTCGCGTGTTCATGAAGGATGGGGAGACGATCTCGATTCCGGCATGATGCAAGGCGTCGAGAGTGGCCGCGTTCAGGGCCGAGCGAGTGGAGAGCAGGCGCTTCACGTCCTGCAACAGGCCCGCAATGCGTGACGGAGAAGTCGCCGAGCTCGAGAATCTGAACAAAAGGCTGTTCCAGCGCCACTGTCTCGGCCGCATCGCGCAGCGCCTGCTCGATTGTGTTGCGCGGCACATCGTAGCCGAGGGAGACGGTCGTCGAGACGACGGTGCCGGAGGCCTGGAGAACACGCACTGGATTGGTGACGAGATAGAGATTGGGCAGGGTAATCAGGTCGCGATCCTCGGTCTGGATCTCGGTATAAAGGACACCGCGCTCGGAGACACGCCCGAAATTGTCTCCTACGCGGACGAAGTCACCGATGCCGAAGCCCGCAACCACACGCAGGAGGATCCCCGCGAGCGCGTTGCCGAGAAAAGTCGTGGACGACAGGGCGATCGCCGCGCTCAGGAGGATGGCGAAAAGCTCAGGAGCTGGTTTCGCAGCTGATCGTTGTGGTGGGTGAGCGCCAGGAGGATCGCCAACACACCGATCGCAGTGAGGAGCAGGAGAATAAGCTGAATCCTGAAGCGAGTGTGGGGCTTAGCGCCATAGCGACGGTTGAGAATGATGTGTGTCGCCGCCAGGACAAGGACAACGCCTGCGATCGTTGCCAGGACAGGAAGAAAGCGCCCAAAAGAGATCGAGAAAGTCTCCCAAGATCTCCATCGTCATCTCGCGTCGGGTTCGGTCGAGAAGAGCACTGCCGTCACGCGAGTAGGTTACATGATCGTGCGTCCGGAGAAGAGCTCTCTGCTAGTCTCGCGTGCTGGTTCGTACAGCCATGCGGAGCGTGAACATGGTTTCTTCTGTTCAGGAGGTGTTGTCATGCAAAGGTCCTTGATAACGGTCGTAGCCGCGGGCTGTTTCTTTTCTGCCTTTCCCGCAAGCTCGGCGGGGGATGCCGAGCGGCTCGTTGCGGCAATGCTGGGGGACACTCCTCTGGTTGCCGATCTGCAAGCTCTCACCGACGAGATCGGTGGTCGACCGACGGGGTCGGAAGCGAACCGGCGGTCCGTGCAGTGGGCACTCGAGCGCTTTCGTGATGCTGGTGTCGAGGCTCGGGTGGAGGCGTTTGAAATGCCTGGACTCTGGCTCGAACGATCGGCGCGAGCGCGAGTGGGTGGCGACGCGGAGTTCTCGGTGCGAATCGCGGCCATGCCATTCTCGACGGCAACCCCCGAGGGTGGCCTGAGAGCGGCCGTGGTGGATGGAAGGCACGGCCTGGAGGCGGACTTCGAGCGCCTGGGCAGCGTCGCGGCGGGCGCGTTCGTTCTCATCGAAACCGATGAGCTCGAGGACATTCCGGGCCTGTTCCGGGAGTATACCGAGGCGGCGGCGATCGAGGAGCGCGCCTTCGACGCCGGAGTGGCAGGAGTGGTCTATATGGGATCACGACCGCGCGATGTGCTGTATCGCCACAACGCCTCTCTGGGCCTGAAGAACGATCGGCCTATGCTCGTCATGGAGCGCGGCTCGGGGCAGAGAGTCGCGCGTCTTCTGCGCCAGGGAAAAGAGCTCGACCTGACGGTCGAGATCGATCTGAACATCGCTGGAGCGTACGAGAGCCATAACGTCGTCGGCGAGATCAAGGGACACGGCGAGCCGGAAGAGTTCGTAGTCATAGGAGCGCATCTCGACTCATGGGGTCTCGGCACGGGTGCGCTCGACAATGGGTGCAACGTCGCCGTGGTCATCGATCTGGCGCGACAGATCAAGCGTCTGGGGATCATGCCGCGGAGAACCATCCGCTTCGTGCTGTTCAATGGCGAGGAGCAAGGTCTGCAGGGCTCTTGGGGGTATGCGAAGGCCCACGCCGAGGAGCTGGACCGCCATGTCATGGCCTCGTCCTACGACATCGGCAGTGGTCGCATCTCGGGTTTCTTCACCAATGGGAGAGTCGAGCTCGTCGAGTTTCTGGATCGCGCCTTGCGATCCGTCGCCGGGCTCGGTCCGTTCGACAATCCGAATGTACCGATTGTCGGCACTGACAACTTCGATTTCATGCTCGAAGGGATCGCCAACCTGGTGGCCAATCAAGAATCGGCCAACTACGGTCCGAACTATCATGCGGGCACCGATACCTTCGACAAGGTGGACCTCACACAGCTACGTCTCAACGCGGCAATCAGCGCCGCCGTGACCTGGGCATTCGCCGAGGAAGATATCGACTGGCAGCGCCACGATCGGACGGCGATTCAGGAGCTGATCGACACCACTGATCTCGGACAGCAGATGCGGACGTTCGGGTTTTTCGACGCCTGGGCGACCGGCCAGCGCGGTCGACGGGACTGACCGGGTAGCGAGGGTTCGGCGGAGGACTGGAGGCTCGGCGGGGGGAGTTGTAGGATCAAAGTGTCGACGGTCTTCGGTAGCAAGAAGACCCTGCGAAATCCGGTGAGCTCTCGAATTCCGATGCGCAAGGGGAGAGCGATTATGAGTGTCAGGGTGGCTGTCAGGCTCGGGTTTTTCATCTTTCTCGCTGTGGCACGAGTCGGCGCGCAGGTCGACAAGACGCTCTCGGAGCGCGAAGAAGTGACGGCGGTCGATGTCGTCGTCGAGCTTTCGACGAAAGGTGAACCGGTCAAGGAGATCTCCGGTGACTTTTCGCCGGGCGACTTTGTCATCGAAGAAGACGGAGTGCCGCTGGCAATCGTTGGCGTCGAAAAGAAAGAGACTGCAGAACCCTGGCATGTGCTCCTCTACTTCGACTTGGACCTTTCCTCCACACTGACGATGCGGCGAGCGGCATCGGCGTTGGCGGATCACGCCGCTGAGCTTGTCGGCCTC
>JAOTUP010000015.1 GCA_029863825.1 Acidobacteriota bacterium
CGGCCGGGCTTCTTCGTCGAGCCCACTCTCGTGGAAGTGGACTCCCTCCTCCCCATCACGTGCGACGAGACATTCGCGCCGATCCTCTATCTCTTCGAGTTCGACACGCTGGACGAAGCCATCGAGCTCCACAATGCTGTTCCACAGGGTTTGTCATCGGCGATCTTTACTCTTAACATGCGCTCGGCGGAACGTTTCCTCGCCGCGACAGGCTCGGACTGCGGCATCGCCAATGTCAATATCGGTACATCGGGTGCCGAGATCGGCGGCGCCTTCGGAGGGGAAAAAGAGACCGGGGGTGGTCGCGAAGCAGGCTCGGACTCCTGGAAGATCTACATGCGACGCCAGACGTGCACTCTCAACTGGAGTGAGGAGTTGCCGTTGGCACAGGGCGTCGAATTCGACGTCTAGCAAAAGCAAAGAGAGACTAACCCTAAGCGCAGGTCGACACACCGCACAGTGAGACGGTGGTCTGGCCCGCGTCACACTGGCAGGCCCGTCACCACCGCCAGCGCCTGCGGCACGACGCTCGCAACGAGCCCGTCACCCCCCACCTCGCCGACCAGTTCCCCATCCGAGCCGAGAAGCATCGACGGCTCGAACTCGAAGTGCACTCTTCGCGTGCGATGAAATGACACCGCTGGATGATTCACATGCGCTCCACGGTACACCTGGGGGAAGATCCGCAGCAGCTCTGCTTTGCCGACTGCGCGCACAATGACCAGATCGAGCAGTCCATCCGTCATCACCGCCATCGGAGCGATGCGCATGCCGCCACCGAACCGCGGGCCGTTGCACGCGGTCGCAAACATGACCTCACCTTCGAAGCTGCCGGTGTCGAATTCGATTCGTGCCAGTGGCGGCCGAAACCTGAACACGGTACGCACAACGGCGACAGCGTAGGTGATCGCGTCCGGCCACCAACGTGGATGCCCCTCCGCCACTTTCGAGGTCGCGCTGTCGAACCCGACCCCGGCGTAAAAGGCGAACCACTCGTCCCCGGCGCGGCCCAGGTCGACGAGTCGCGTTTCTCCATTCACCGCCAGGTGGAGCGCCGCCGCAAAGCGCCGTGGCACACCCAGGGCAGCGGCATAATCGTTGCCCCGGCCGAGCGGCAAAACGGCCATGGCGCACGGACTCTCGGCCAAGGCCTGCACCGCGAGATGCATCGTGCCGTCCCCGCCGCCGACAACGAGTCGGTCGACTCCGTCCGCGATCGCTTGCCGCGCTTGACTCGTCAGGTCGGAACCGCTGCACGAGACCCGCACTTCGGCACCCAGGAGCGTGGCGCTGCGCTGCAGCTGGGCCAGATACTTTCGCGCTCGGCCGCCGCCAGCCGCGGGGTTGACCAGAAAACGGATCACCGATCCGGTCCTAGGCGGCACTGGATAGGCATCTCTTCACCACCCTCTCCGATCGGTCGCGTCTTCGAGTGCCGCAGAACGCAGCGGAAGCGGCGAGCGGAAAAGGATGGCCATGCGGGCCGGTCCACGCGCCACGCCCCGCTCAGCAACATTCCATCTCGGCGCAGACATCGCTAGCCGAGGATCGGCAGGAGCGTCACCAGATCCTGCTTCTCGGGGGTCAACGCGTGGCGATATTCACCGGCCAGCGGCGCCGTGTCCTCTCGGCTCACAAAGCGTTCGTAGAGATTGGTGCGCTGCCGTGGCTCATATCCCGCGGCTACTATCAGATGCTCCATCTCATCCTGGCTCATCTGATAGCAGGTGCCCGCGGCCGAGACGACGTTTTCTTCAATCATGATCGACCCCATGTCGTCGGCTCCGAACTTCAGGCCCAGCTGTCCGATCTTCTTGCCCTGAGTCACCCAACTGGTCTGCACATGTTGAATGTTGTCGAGGAATAGGCGCGACACCGCGAGCGTCGTCAAGTACTCATGAGCGAACGTCTCGGGAACGTCCTCCATGTCCGTATGATCGTGCTGGAACGTCCATGAAATGAAAGCGGTGAATCCTCCGGTCTCATCCTGGAGATCGCGGACCCGCTGCATGTGTTCGATACGGGTCGCGAGATCTTCACCCATGCCATACATCATCGTCGATGACGTGCGGAGACCGTTGCGATGCGCTTGTCGCATGACGTCGATCCACTCGTCCGCCGAGCACTTGCCATACGCCAGCACTTCCTTGCGGACGCCGTCCGACAGAATCTCAGCACCCCCTCCCGGTATCGACTGGAGACCCGCCTGTTTCAGGCGCTCGATCACCTCGAAGAAGCTCATCCGCTCCTTCTTGGCGATGAACTTGACCTCGGGAGGTGAGAACGCATGGAGATGGATCTCAGGGTAACGCTCGCTCAGAAAGCCGAGCAGATCTTCGTAGTAGGTGATCGGCAGGTCGGGATGGACACCGCCCTGCAGCAGAATCCCGGTGCCATTCAGGGCCAGGGTTTCTTCGACTTTCCGACCGATTTCATCAAACGGAAGCAGGTAACCGTCCACCGCCCCGGGCTCACGATAGAAGGCGCAGAAACGGCACTTGTAGACACACACATTGGTGTAGTTGATGTTGCGATCGATGTTGTAGGTGGCGACGTTCTCCCCATTCAGCCGGCAGCGAATCTCGTCCGCCGCCAATCCCAGGTCGAGAAGGTCACCATCCACCAGCAAGCTATGAGCGTCGCCCGCGGTGATACGAAGGCCCGACACTGCGTCGTCCAGGATGTCTCGTACCGGACGTTGTGAAGGATGCAAGTTCATGTGACGCGTACTCTAGCAGCCGAAGACGCCGATTCAGAGTACATACTCCAGTGGCCGAACGTCCCGCACCAGGCCCAGAGCGGCCGCGCGGGAGAAGAACTCCACCAGGCTTCGCCGTTCGGCTGCGCCCAGTTCGTAGCTCAGGTTTCGGCTCAGGTAGTGCAGGACCTCGTCGGGATTGAGCCCCAACCGTACCGACGCCTCCTCGGCAATGACCGGCAGCTGCGTCAGCCCGTGGTCCCGGCTCGACCTGAAGGTCTTGGCGAGACCGGGGCGTACCACATCCCGACGCACCGCCCACACGGCAAAGACGAAAGGCATACCGGTCAGATCCCGCCATTCCCGAGCCAGGTCCAGTACGTTCATGGATCCGACTTCAACCTTCAGCGCCGGATCGCCGATCACCAGGGCAGCGTCGGCAACAGCGAGCATTTCATCGAGGTGCGGTCTGAGGCTCATGAGCTCGGGCTCTACGCCGTAGTTTTCGGCGAGAAGGATTCTCAGCAGAGCCACCGACGTCCGGCTGTTCTCGTCGATGGCAACTCGGCGTATCTCCGCCGCTGGCACTTTCGACACGAGAAGAACACTCCTCACTTCCTCCTGAGCCGCAATGCAGGCGCCATCGAGAACGAGAAGCTCAGAAATCCTCTGCATCTCGATCGACGGGACCAGGCCGATGTCGAGCTCACGATCGCGCAGACGGTCTGCCACCTCCGCCGGGGGGTGGAAGGAGGCGCGCAGATTGGGCGGTGCCTCACCGTGAAGAAAGTCCCAAGCCAGCGGCCGGCTGTTGAGAAAATCGACGATACCGACGCGCAACGTGTGTGTCATGGCCCGTCGAGCAACATGAGCGCGTGAGAGGGATGAGTGCTGCCGCTCAGCCGACGTGCCGCGCAGCGAACCGCCAGCTTTGTCTCGCCGGTTGACGTACGAAGGGTCCAGTCATCCGCCGGCGACAAATCACTTCGACATCGCGTTCAGGAAGTCCTTGTTGGTTTCGGTCTTCTTCAGCTTGTCGAGCAGCAGCTCCATCGACTCGACGGTGGACAGCGGATTCAGTACCTTGCGTAACACCCACACACGGCGCAATTCGTCGGCCGGCATCAGCAGCTCTTCCTTGCGAGTGCCCGACTTGTTGATGTCAATTGCCGGGAAGACCCGCTTGTCGACGAGCTTTCGGTCGAGATGAAGCTCGCTGTTGCCAGTGCCTTTGAACTCCTCGAAGATGACGTCGTCCATCCGACTGCCGGTATCGACGAGGGCGGTGGCGATGATAGTCAGTGAACCACCTTCCTCGATGTTGCGCGCGGCGCCGAAGAAGCGCTTCGGTCGATGCAGTGCGTTGGCATCGATACCGCCGGAGAGCACCTTGCCCGACGGCGGCTGGACCGTGTTATAAGCCCGCGCCAGCCGGGTGATCGAATCGAGGAGAATCACCACGTCTTTTTGGTGCTCGACCAGCCGCTTGGCTTTTTCTATTACCATGTCGGCAACCTGTACGTGCCGAGTGGCCGGCTCGTCGAAGGTCGACGACACGACCTCACCCTGCACCGAACGCTGCATGTCGGTGACCTCCTCCGGCCGCTCGTCGATGAGCAGCACGATGAGCATGGCCTCGGGGTGGTTGGCCGCGACCGCGTGCGCGATCGCTTGCAGCAGCATCGTCTTGCCGGTGCGCGGCGGCGCCACAATTAGAGCACGTTGCCCCTTGCCCATCGGCGTCACGAGATCGAGGACTCGCGACGAAAGGTCGTCCGCCAGTTCGAGGCTCAAACGCTCCATCGGGTAGAGCGGCGTCAGGTTGTCGAAGAAGATCTTGTTGCGGGCGATCTCAGGATGCTCGAAGTTGACCGCCTCCACTTTGATGAGAGCGAAGTAGCGCTCGCCTTCCTTCGGCTGCCGCACCTGACCTGACACGGTATCCCCGGTGCGCAGATCGAAACGCCGGATCTGGCTCGGGCTGACATAGATATCGTCCGGGCCGGGCAGGTAGTTGTACTCCGGCGCGCGCAGGAATCCGAAGCCGTCCGGCAAACATTCGAGGACGCCCTCGGCAAAGATCAGGCCGCTCTTCTCCGTTTGCGCCTGCAGAATCTTGAAGATCAGCTCCTGCTTGCGCAGAGACCCCGCGCCATCGACCCCGAGATCGTGTGCGACCTTGGTCAACTCGACGCTGGTCATTTCCTTGAGAGCCCGGATATCGAGCCCTCTCTCGGAATGACGATCGGTTTCCTTCTGGGCTGCTTTAGTCATCATTCATCCCTCGTATTGAACCCGGGCGAGACGACGCCTCGAGGTAGCGGTCAATCTCCGCCCAGAGCTCTTTGACCCCAAGTCCGGTGCGGGCTGAAAAAGGTATGACTTCGCCAAGCTCCGCGAGACCCAGGGAGCGACGAATACCGCTGATGGCGCGGGGCACTCTACTGCGCCCGATGCGGTCGGTCTTGGTTGCGACAATGGTCGGTTCGAGTCCCGCAGATCGCACATAGTCGCTGGCTTGGATGTCCAGCTCGGTGGCTCCGACTTTGGCATCGACGATGTGGATGACCATCGCGCGTTGGGCGACGGTTCGAAAGTAGCTTTCCATGAGGTCCGCCCAGATGCGTCGCTCGCTCTTGGAAACCCGAGCGTAGCCATAGCCTGGCAAATCGACAAAATAGAAACCCTCATTGATCAAGAAGTAGTTGACGGCCCTGGTTCTTCCCGGGGTCGAGCTTATCCGCGCAAGAGTCTTGCGTTTCAAGAGCCGGTTCAGGAGACTCGACTTGCCGACGTTGGAGCGCCCGACAAATGCGATCTCCGGATGTCCGTCGTCTATGAATCCTCCACTGTCAACGACCGAGCGAATAAAACGAGCTGTCTCTATCTTCAACCGATCCCCGCTCTACTCGTCGTTCGTTGCATGCCTTTCTTGGAATCGGCCCCATCCCGCTACCTGCCTGGGACCACTGCTCCGCGACGGGAGCTTTTTGAGGATCGCTACCCGGCCACGCCGGTCGGGTGGGCGTGCCGGAACAGCCGCCCTCAGTGTGCCACTGAGCCTGAACCGAGGGAAGAATCGGTCGCGGCTTTCTTCAAGCTCGCATCGGAATCCGGTAGCGAGCCTATTTCCCCTTCGAGTGCCAGCGCAAGGACTTCATCCATACTGTCTACAAGGTGCACCTGCAGGACCTCGCGTACCTCATCCGGCATTTCCTCGAGATCCTTCTCGTTCTCTTTCGGCAGAATGATCTCGGTGATGTCGGCCCGGTAGGCGGCGAGCAGTTTGTGCTTGACGCCACCGACAGGCAGCACCTTGCCGCGCAAGGTGATCTCACCGGTCATCGCCAGATCCCTGCGGATCGGCACACCGGAGACTGCCGAAACGAGGGCTGTCGCCATGGTGATACCAGCCGAGGGCCCGTCCTTGGGAATCGCCCCCTCAGGCACATGGATATGGAGGTCGCGCTCCTCGTTGAATGCCGGATCGACGCCGAGAAGCTCGGCCCGACTGCGCAGATACGACACCGCGGCACGAGCCGACTCCTGCATCACTTCGCCCAGCTTGCCGGTCAGAATCAACTTCCCAGTGCCTTTCATGAGTCCGACTTCGGTCTCCAGCAATTCGCCGCCAGCTTCGGTCCACGCCAGGCCGGTCGCGACACCGACCTCCGGCTTGTCAGCCTTCTTGTGGCGGCGGAACTTGACCTTCCCGAGGAACTCCTCGACAACCGTCGCATCCACGACCGTCTTCTTTTTCCTCTTGCTCTTCCCGTCTCCCTGGACGATCTTGCGAGCGATCTTGCGACAGATCTTGGCGATCTCCCGCTCCAAGTTCCGCACGCCAGCTTCACGGGTGTACCCCTCTATCAGGGCTCGCAGCCCATCTTGCTCGAAGGTCACGGACCTCTTCGAGAGGCCGTGGGACTTGGCCTGCTTGGGAACTAGAAACCCGTCCGCGATCGCCAGCTTTTCGGTCATCGTATAGCCGGAGAGCTGAATGATCTCCATACGATCCTTGAGCGCCGGCGGAATGGTGTGCGAGACGTTCGCCGTGGCGATGAACATGACTTTCGAGAGGTCGTACTCGACGTCCAGGTAGTGGTCCAAGAAGGCGTTGTTCTGCTCGGGATCCAGGACCTCCAGCAGCGCCGCGGACGGATCTCCGCGGAAATCCGTCGACATCTTGTCCAGCTCGTCAAGCAGGAAGACCGGATTGACGGTCCCAGCCTTCTTCATCATCTGGATGATCTGTCCCGGAAACGCGCCGATGTATGTACGCCGATGGCCCCGGACCTCCGCTTCATCCCGCACGCCACCCAAAGAGAGTCGCACGAACTTGCGGCCGGTGGCGCGCGCGATTGACTTGGCCAGAGACGACTTGCCGACGCCGGGTGGTCCAACGAAACAGACGATCGAGCTCTTGGTCTGAGGCGCCAACTGACGAACCGCGAGAAACTCGAGGATCCTCTCCTTGACTTCATCGAGCCCGTAGTGGTCTTCGTCCAGAATCTTCTGAGCCCGTTCCAGATCTTTGATCTCGCGGCTCTTCTTCTTCCACGGCACGCTCACAACCCAGTCGATGTAGTTGCGTGAGACCGTCGATTCCGCCGAAACCGGTGGCATGGCCTCCAGTCGCTTGATCTCTTGGTCCGCCTTTTCCCGAACCTCCTTGGGCAAACCGGCCTCGGCGATCTTCTCCTTGAGCTCGGCAAGCTCGTCGCTCTTGTCGTCACTCCGCCCGAGCTCTTGGTGGATCGCCTTCACCTTTTCGTTGAGGTAGTACTCCTTCTGCGCTTTCTCCATCTGCTTCTTGACTTTGACGTTTATGCGCTTGTCTATATTGACTTTTTCGATCTCCACTTCGATCAAGTCATGAAGCCTCTGCAACCGTTCATAGGGATTCAGCAGCTCGAGCAGCGCCTGCTTCTCGGATGTTGCGATCATCAGATGGGCGGCCAGCTGATCACAGAAACGATCCGCATCATCTGTCTTGATGGTCGACACCAAGCCTTCGAATGCGAGGTGATGCGACAGCTTGGCGTACTGCTCGAAAGAGCTCAGGACCTTGCCGATGTAGTCATTGAGGGTCTCGTCGGCGGGAAGCTCGACCGCATATGTCTCGACCTCCACCGTCACCGTCCCGTCCTCGTCCCGCACTTCGAGAACACGCCCCCTCTGGATCCCTTCCACCATGACCTTTACGTTGCCGTTCGGCAGTCGCAAGTTCTGCACGACCTTTGCCACGACGCCGATCTCGTACATGTCCTGACGCTGGGGCTCATCGACTCGAGGATCCTTCTGCGCCACGAGGAATATGCGCCTATCGGACCGCGTCAAGCTCGCCTCCAGAGCGCCGACTGAAGACTCGCGGCCGACGATGAACGGCGCCATCATGTGAGGAAAGACGACCATGTCCCGCAGCGGCACCAACGGCAGTAGCTCGCGTTCGGTCTTGATAAAGCTAGAGCTCCAACTCATCTTCCACCTAATACTTGAGAGTCCGAATGGGAACTGCGGCAAGAGAGCCGAGGCTCTATACCGCTTTCTTCAGAGGAGCGGGCTGCACCCGATTGAGCACGACATCCTCGGTGATCAAGCACTCGGAGATGTCCTGCTGCGAGGGGATAGTGTACATCAAATCGAGCATCAGCTCTTCGAGGATGATCCTCAATCCCCTGGCCCCGACATTCCGCTTCTCAGCCTCCCGAGCGATCGCGGCCAGTGAATCATCGGTGAACTGCAGCTCGACGTCCTCCAGCTCGAACATCATCTGGTACTGGCGCACCAGGCTGTTCTTCGGCTCGCGCAGTATCCGCACGAGATCTTCTTCGGTCAGCTCCGTCAGCGTCGAGACGACGGGCAGGCGGCCGACAAACTCGGGAATAAGGCCGAACTTGATCAAGTCCTCGGGTGTGACGTACTCGAGCACGTTGCTCGACCGTCGTTCCTTCTCGCTCTTTACTTCGGCACCAAATCCGAGAGTCTTTTCATTCAGCCTCTGCGCGATGGTCTCTTCGAGACCGACAAAGGCACCGCCACAGATGAACAGGATGTTGGTCGTGTCGATCTGCAGAAATTCTTGGTGCGGGTGCTTGCGACCGCCTTGTGGCGGCACGTTGCACAGAGTACCCTCGAGGATCTTGAGCAGCGCCTGCTGCACACCCTCCCCCGAAACATCCCGCGTGATCGAGGGGTTGTCGCCCTTGCGCGAGATCTTGTCGATTTCGTCGATGTAGACAATCCCGCGTTGCGTCTTTTCCTTGTCGTTTCCCGAAGCCTGATACAGCTTCAGGATGATGTTCTCGACGTCTTCGCCGACATAGCCAGCCTCCGTCAACGTCGTTGCATCAGCGATTGTGAAGGGCACGGACAGCATTCTGGCTAACGTCTGAGCCAGCAACGTCTTTCCTGTCCCTGTCGGACCGATGAGAATAATGTTGGACTTTTGCAGCTCGACATCGCCGCGTGTCTTTTCGGTGAACTCGATCCGCTTGTAGTGGTTGTAGACCGCCACCGCCAACTTCTTCTTCGCTACCTCCTGCCCGATAACGTAGTCCTCGAGGAATCTCTTGATCTCCTTCGGCTTCGGCAGACTGGTTTCCTGCTGCTGCTCCAGCATCCGGTCTTCGGCGATGATGTCGAGACAGATGTCGACGCACTCGTCGCAGATGAAAACCGTCGGTCCTGCGATGAGCTTCTTGACTTCCCGCTGGCTCTTGTTGCAGAAGGAGCACCTCAAAGTCTCGTCGCCGGTATCCTTTTTTACCATTCGATCTCCCGGTAGTGCCTGCCGTTAGCCGATCCAGGCTCGCTCCGTCACTGGTGAGAACACCCGGAGTATTGGCTGCTATTTCCGCCACCCCGCACGCCGCCCCAATTGACGCACTTCTTCGGGTGCGCGCTTCTGGTGGGCTGACGTCATGTAACAGTTTACCAGATCACCGTTCTCTTACGACACTTCTTTCGCCCTGTCGCGGCGAGCCATCACCTGGTCGGCGAGCCCGTACTTGACGGCATCGTGCGCTGTCAGGATCTTGTCGCGCTCGGTATCGGCGTGAATCTCCGTCTTCGAGCGACCGGTGTGCTCAGCCAGGATCTCGTCGATGCGACCTCGCATTCGCATCAGGTCCTTGGCGTGGATGTCGATATCCGTCTGCTGGCCCTGCAGGCCGTAGAGCAGCGGCTGGTGGATCAACACCCTGCTATTCGGGAGCACCGATCGCTTGCCTTTGGTACCTCCTGCAAACAGGACCGCTGCCATTGAAGCCGCCTGGCCAACGCACAAGGTGGCGACGTCGGGCTTGATGTACTGCATCGTGTCGTAAATCGCCAGCCCCGCGGTCACCGAGCCACCCGGCGAATTGATGTACAAAGCCACATCCTTGTCCGGGCTCTCGGCCTCCAGAAAGAGCATTTGAGCTATCACGAGATTCGCCACATCGTCGTCGATCGGCCGGCCAATAAAGATGATGTTGTCCTTGAGCAAACGAGAGTAGATATCGTAGGCACGCTCGCCACGATTCGTCTGCTCGACGACCATTGGAATCAGCATGGTTCGAAATCTCCTTGCTCACCGTACGTTTGGTATCAGCTTTCGCTCTGCTTCTCGTCTTCGCCATCCTCGCCGAGGAGGCCCCGCAGGGCCTTCTCCCGCCGCAGCTGATCGCGCAACTCCGCGAGCCGACCAGCCCGATCCAAGTCCCGGCGCAACGCACCGCTCGGGGTGTTCTGCGCCCGCGCCATATTAGCAAGAGCTGATTCGAACTCGTCTTCCTCGACGGACACACTGCGCGTCTCAGCGACCTCATCGATCAGCAGGCGGGCGCGCACCCGACGCTCCGCTCGCGGCCTGACCTCCGCAGCAAGCCGTTGCCAATCCACGTCGGCGCGGTCCAGGTCGACGCCCTGCGCTGCCAAGCTCGAGGCATACTCGGACAGGATCTGCTCGACTTCCTTGTCAACCACGCGCTTGGGAAGCTCGAAGGGGTAGCGTTCGCAAAGCTGGTCCAGCAAAGCGGTCTCCCTATCCCGTCGCCGCTGCCTTTCTTTCGATGCGCGGAGCCGGTCCGCAACTTCGCGGCGCAGCGCGTCCAGGGAATCAAAGTCTCCGACACTGGCGGCGAAGCCGTCGTCCAGCGGTGCCAACTCGCGCTCACGAACCCTCTCGACGTCGATCGAATAACGCGTAATCTCCGACTCCCCGCTCCGGCGCTCGAATTCCGCCCTCTGTCCCGCCGCCATTCCGGTCGCAGCGATGGTCAACTCCTCCCAGGCCCGTTCGTCACCGACTTCGAACGTGGTCGGCACCGGCGCCTCTGCCTCTTCACCTTCGAGCAGCTGCCGCAGCTGCGCCACGACAAGGTCACCTCTCGTCGCCGGTCGATCGGCATCTTTCCAGTCGGCCAGGTTGCGCTGCAGATCCTCCAGCGCCTCTGCGATCTCCTCGTCTTTCGGCAAAGTGTCGGTGTCCGGAAGATCGAACTCCCCGAGCTCTCCGAGCTCTATTGTCGGTCTGACGTCGACCGTCGCAACGAAGGTCAAGTCCTCACCCGGCTTCAGATCGACGTCGTCGACCTGCGGCGACAGCAGCGGATCGAGAGAGGCCTCGGCTTCCGCCTGCTTCCAGTATCGCGGCAACAGACGGTCGACAACATCCTGCTCGATCTCTTCGCCAAACCTCTTCTTGACGATCTCGAGCGGTATCTTGCCCTTACGAAACCCCGGCAAACGCGCGCGACGCCGGAACTCCTGCGTTACACGCTCAGTCTCGGCCTGCACAGCGGCGAACGGCACCGCTACCGTCACTCGCATCTGGCAGGCGCCCACATCTTCAACCGACACAACCACACTCATGGCTCTTGTTCCTCGACTCTCGATTGACTGAACTGGCTGCCGCCGACTGCTGGCAGTGTTGGTGCGAAAGGGGGGACTCGAACCCCCACCCCGATTTCGGGACTAGATCCTAAATCTAGCGCGTCTACCAATTCCGCCACTTTCGCGGTGTGGGAAGACCGAACGACCGGCTGGAACCACGCAAATTGGTGAGCCGCCAGGGACTCGAACCCCGAACCCGCAGATTAAGAGTCTGCTGCTCTGCCAGTTGAGCTAGCGGCCCACGGACCGGTGATTATAAGCGCTCGGAGTCGAAAAGCGAACACCCACCACTGATGCTGACCAATGCCGCGGACGGCTCCGTCGGCCTCCGGCTTTCGGCAACTCCGTGTCGCCGCCTGAAAGCTCTCAGATCAGGTGTTTGATTTCCGCCGTGCCAACGGCGCTCGTCGCAGTGACGATAAGGGCCGCGGTTCCCCGTCGCAGATCCGGCACCTGAACCTGAAGATGCAATTTGCCGTGCTCATTGGTGGCGCCGGAACCCAACACCACCGGCTCGCTCTCGGTCGAGATGAGCTTGACGGCAACCTCGGCCGCCTCGATCGGTCGACCACCAAGACTCGACTTGGCATGGAAAGCCAGCAGCACGTCGGTGCCGAGATTGAGCTCGTCAGGAGAATCCATCATCAGCACCAAATGCTCCTGCTCCGCCTCGGTGCTCAAGTAATCGAGAATGACCTGGTCCAGGCTGCGACTGGCGTCGGTTCGGGCGCTCGGATCGGAGACCTCCGCCGCCGCTCCGCCTACCGGGGCGGGCGCGCCGGCGAGTGGACCCAGTCGCTCCGTGACATGTTCGTCGAACTTCCCGGCGCGAATGGCCGCGATCGTTCGTCGATGCTGACGCTCCATCAGTGAAGCGATGGCCTCCTTGCCTTCCCCCTCCTTGAGAAGACGTGCGTACTCCGATTGTCGGCGGGTCAGAATCTGGCCACCGACATAGACAAGGCTCTCGACACAAGGGTTCTGAAGCCCTTTGTCTTCGGTCTGAACGTGGAAGACGAGTCCACGGTGGCGGACGTCGGTGTTGTACCCG
>JAOTUP010000328.1 GCA_029863825.1 Acidobacteriota bacterium
GCGCTCCAGTTGCGCAGAATCTCCTTGCCCCTCGCCCGCTCGTCCTCGACCGAGATCACACCCGGAGCCGTCGGAACCGGGCGCATCGCCTCGGATCCGAGGTCGAAGAAATGCCGCCTCCGGTCGCCGTTACGGGCATAGAATCTCGTCGTGCCACCGGCCAGCATCCGCTCAACGACCTCCGGGACCGCCTTGCTTTCGGCCTTCATGCGCCGAACCGATTTCTCTACGCCGATGGCGTCCCAGGCCTCGAACGGACCGAGCTGCCACCCGAATCCCCAGCGCATCGCGCGATCGATGTTGACGACATCGTCGGAGATCTCTCCCAGGCGCCTCGCGGCATATGACAAGGTGTCGATCGTCAGCTCCCACGCGAACTCACCCGCTGGATCGGGGTTGTAGAGAAGCGCCGGCAAGCGTTTCTTCAGGCTCGTATAGCGACGCGCCACGCCGATGCCGTCCATGCGCGGCTTGGTCTTGGGCCGATACTCGAGCGACTCGAAGTCGAGCGCCAGAATCTCCTTCCCATCCTTCTTGTAAAAGCCCTCCTTGGTCTTCTGCCCCAAGCTCTTGCGCTCCAACAGAGCCGCCAGAACGGCATGGGGCTTGAAGATCTCGCGCTCCTCGTCGGCTTCGCACTTGTCGTACGCCGTCTGAGCAACGAAGGACATGGTATCCAGACCGACGATATCGGCGGTGCGATAGGTTGCCGACTTCGGCCGCCCCATGACAGGGCCGGTCAACGCATCGACCTGCTCGACCGTGAAGCGCCGGTCGGCGGTGAGCTTGAGCGCCCGCATCATGCCGTAGATGCCGACTCGATTGGCGATGAAGTTCGGCGTGTCCTTCGCCTGCACGATGCCCTTGCCCAACCGCTCGCTGATCAGCTCAGCCGCCACCGCGAGCATTCCTTCGTCGGTCTCCTCCGTCTGCACGAACTCCACGAGGCGCATGTAGCGCGGGGGGTTGAAGAAGTGAGTAATGAAGAAGCGCCGTCGAGTGTCCTCGTCGAGTCCCTCGACCAGCTCGTGCAGCGATATGCCGGAAGTATTCGAAGAGAGAAACGCATGAGGCTTGAGGTGCTGCTGGATCTTGGCGTAGAGATCCCGCTTCCAGTCCAGCCGTTCGGCGATCGCTTCCAGAACCCAGTCGCACTCGGCAAAGCGCTCGAGATGATCACCGTAGTTCGAGGGAACCACCTTGTCGGCGAACTGCTTATGGTAGAAGGCGGCGGGCTTGGCCTTGAGCGCTCCCTGGACACCCTTCTCCGCCAACTCCTGGTCGAGGTCGAAGAGATAGACGTCGAGGCCGGCCCCGGCGAAGAGTGCCGCCAGCTGGCTTCCCATCACGCCCGCGCCGCACACTCCAACGGTCTTTATTTCGTTCATGAAGCATCCCTCTCAATGACTGTGGCTATTCCCTGACCAGTGCCGATGCACATCGTCGCGAGACCCTTCTTCGCGTTGTTCTGCTCCATCACATTGATCAGAGTCGTGATGATTCGCGCGCCCGACGCTCCCAGCGGATGACCGAGGGCAATCGCGCCGCCATGGACATTGACCTTGTCGAGGTCCCATCCAGTCTTCTTGAGCACATACAGCGATTGGGCTGCAAACGCCTCGTTGAGCTCGATGTACTCGATGTCGTCAGCCGCCAGGCCGGCCTTGGCGAGGGCCTTCTCGCTCGCTGGAATCGGCCCCATGCCCATACGCTGCCAGTCGACGCCGGCAATGGACCGCGACACGATTCGCGCCCTCACGGCAAGACCGTGCTCGCGAGCGAACTCCTCGCTCGTCACCAACACCGCCGCCGCACCGATCGAGATCGGGCTCGACGTCGCCGCCGTCACGGTCCCGTCGACCAGAAACGCCGGCTCGAGTGAGCGAATCTTCTCCACATCAGGCGCTCGCGGACCTTCGTCGCGGTCGATGACGTCACCGTTGTTGGTGACCGCCACGACCTCGTTGGCAAAGCCGTCCTTTTCCCAGGCGGCAAGTGCCTTCTCGTGCGAGCGCACCGAAAAATCTTCCTGCTCGGCGCGCGGGATCTCCAGCTCTTTCGCCAGGTTCTCCGCCGTCTCGCCCATGCCGATGTAGTACTCCATCTCCGCGAGATCGGGATGGAATGACGGATTGAAGCCGCCCATCGGAATGGCGAACATGTCCTCGACACCGACGGCGATGCCGCACTCCACATCTCCGGCGAGGATGGCCTGGGACAGCTGATGAACGGCATCCATCGACGAGCCGCAGAATCGATTGACGACCTTGCCGCCGGATTCCATCGGAATCCCGGCCAGCAGGGCGACGCCGCGAGCCATCAACATGCCTTGAGTGTGCTCGGGAAAGGCACAGCCGAGAACGACGTCGTCGATTCTGTCGAGGGGGAGCTTCGGCTGCCGCTCCAGAAGTCCCTTGACTACCTGCGCCGCGAGATCGTCGGCGCGCATGCCATTCATTCGGCCTTTCTTGACCCCCATGGGGCTTCTCACCGCATCTACGATGACACTGCTCTTGCTCATGCTCGAATCCCCTTTCAGGCTCGTCTACTCGAACCGATAACGCCCGTGGTGGTAGAGATCGTCCGTCAGACCGTGAATCTCGGCGACCGGATCGAACGGCAGGTGGAGTTGACGCAGCAGATCTTCGAACTGCGGTATCAAACGCTGTTGGTACTCGCCTGCGAGCAGCACCGGACGCAGCCGGAAGTAGATCCGCCACACGTCTTCGAGGTATTCGGCCACGGTCAACCGGGCGAGCGCCCGGTAGCCACCGTCCGCGGCAGTGGCTTCCCCGCCCTGACGGATGCGGTTGATGGCCGACGACGCGCCGAAATAGCCGATGGCGAGGTCGGCCAGATCCTCGCCGACAACCTGGGCATTGCGCAGATCCTGCCCATAGAGCGAGATCGCCTCGAAGAACAGCTTGAGGGTCAGCCTGCGTGCCGCATCCAGGGCACGGATCTCCCAGCTCAAGAAGCCCGCGTCTTCGGGAAGGTCGTTCAGCCATGTCTTTTCCGCATCGCGCAAGGGCAACTCTTCCATCAGCGCCTTCTTCAGGACGTAGCCGTAGATCACCATGCGGTTGATCTCGTTGGTGCCCTCGAAGATACGGTCGATGCGCGTGTCCCTCGACACGCGAGCCAGCGGATACTCTTCCGAGAATCCGTTGCCGCCATAGACCTGTATGCCCTGATCGGAGATCCTGAACATGGTCTCCGAGCCGAGGATTTTGGCAATCGAGTTCTCGATGGCAAACTCTTCGAGCGCCGCCATCGCCTGCTGGTTGTACTTGGGTGACTCCGCATCGAGGGCGGCAATCCGCTCGTCCATCAGACCGACGGTGCGGTAGATCGCGCTATCGAGCGCATAGGTCCGCACCGCCATCTCGGCGAGCTTGCTGCGAATCGCCTCGAAGTACGCGATCGGCTGACCGAACTGACGCCGTTCGAGCGCATACTGGGTGACCAGATTCGTGCACAACTTGGCGGCACCGAGATCCGCCGCACCGAGCTTGAAGCGGCCGATGTTGAGGATATTGAGCGCTATCGCACCGCCATCTCCCGGCCGACCCAACCG
>JAOTUP010000329.1 GCA_029863825.1 Acidobacteriota bacterium
AGTATCGCAAGGATACGCGTCTCGTCATTGCCGGTCTCGCCGGCCTCCTGATCGTTCTTTCGGTCATCTACTACCTGATTCAGCGCAGTCGGGATCTACCGCCGGATCTCGCCACCAACAAGGTTCTGCTGCTGCTTCTCTGGTACATCAATGTTGTCCTCATCCTGTCGATTGCCTTCATGCTGCTGCGCAATGTTGTCAAGCTTCTGGTCGAGCGGCAGCACCGGCTCTTCGGCTCCAAATTCAAGATCAAGCTCGTTGCGACATACGTGCTGCTCTCGCTCGTGCCCGCTCTGCTGCTCTTCGCCTACGGCAGCTCCCTGCTGCGCGGATGGATCGACGATTGGTTCGAGGAATCGGCGTTCGAGGCCGTGGCCGAGCAGGGTTTCATCGTCGCCGAGGCACTGGAGCGGGAGGTGCGTGAAAAAACGCTCAAGGGCGCACACCTTGCCTTGGCCGAGATCGCCGATTTCGACATCTCGGACCCTGCCCGTCGGTCGCTTCTCGCCCGTCGCCTCCAGGAGCTCCTGACCGAAGGGAATGTCCACTACCTGGGCTTGTACGAGAAGACCGACTTCGTACACGGCGTTGCCCTTCCTCAAGCCGGTTTCAGCGATCTTCCAGAACAGGGACGCAGATTCCTGCTCGAGGCAATGCGCAAGGGAGAGGCTCAGAAAGCGATCTCGGGAAGTCTCGGACGGACAGTGCTGGCGGCGGTGGCAAGTCCGCGAGACGCCGAGGTGAGGCCGGTGATCGTCGCTGCGATTCTCATCCCGCTAGAGCTTGCGGACGCCAGCGCGGGCCTGATCCAGACCCGACAAGGCTATCGACAGCTGGAGATCCAGAAGGGGTCGATCAAGGCAACCTACCGTCTCACGTTCCTGATGGTCACGCTGCTCATTCTGCTCGCGACGACCTGGGTCGGCCTCTACTTGGCCAAGCGGGTCATGGTGCCCATCGAAGCGGTGGCCGAAGGGACGCGACGCCTGTCGGAGGGAGACCTGGACTATCGCGTCGACGTTCCCGCAGACGATGAGCTTGGCGTGCTCGTCGAATCTTTCAATCGAATGACGTCGGAGCTGAAGCGATCCAAGGAAGAACTGGTGAGCATCAACCGGCGCCTCGACGAAGAGCGAGCGCTCATCGAAGCGGTTCTCGACAACGTTGCCGCCGGCGTCATCTCTGCCGATGCCGAGGGCAGAATCCTCACCTGCAACCGGGCCGCCGCCAAAATGCTTCGGCAGGAGAGCGAGACTCATGCAGGTCGACACGTCGACCAGCTCTGGGCGGATCGTGAGCGCGGCAAGCTGGCCAACCTATTTCTCGAGGACTCGGCCGCAACCGGACCCACGGTGCGAACGTTGCGACTTTTTCTTGGCGGCCACTGGAGCACCTTCGAGGCCAAGGTCCGCGCCATGCGCGACTCGGACCGCAAGGTCAGTGGTCATGTCATGGTGCTCGAAGATCTCACCGAGCTCATCCGGGCGCAACAGCGGGCAGCCTGGCACGATGCGGCGCGGCGCGTCGCGCACCAGATCAAGAATCCTCTGACACCCATCAAGCTTTCCGCTGAGAGAATTCTCAAGAAATACCGTAGCGGAGACCCGGAGCTCGGGTCGGCACTCGAGGAAGGCGTCGCGATCATCGGCAAGGAAGTTGACAGTCTCAAGGAGATGGTCGATGAATTCTCGCAGTTCGCTCGCATGCGCCCGCCACGGCCGGTTCCGACTGACATGCGAAAGCTCGTGAGGGAAACAGTGAGACTCTACGAGGGCATCAAGTCCGGCGTTCGGGTCACCGGCGTCGTTGACACCAAGGCCGAGCGTGCGCTCATCGATCGCGAGCAGCTCAAGCAAGCCCTCATCAACCTCTTGGACAACGCCGTCGAAGCGCTGGACTCGGACGGAGAAGTCGGCGTTTCCGTGCATCAGACAAACAGCGTGCTTCACATCCGGGTCGCGGATACGGGCGAGGGCATCTCCGCTAAAGACCGCGACAAGCTCTTCTTGCCGCACTTCTCCACCAAAGGTCGAGGGACGGGTCTCGGTCTGGCAATCGTTCATCGCATCGTCAGCGAGCACCACGGCTCGATTTCGGTTACCGAGAATGAACCCCACGGCACGGTGTTCGAGATCGATATCCCTCAAGCCTAGGAGCCCCGATGAGCATGGTTCGCGACCACCGCGACCGCCTGCGACGTATCGGGAGCATCAAACGCGCCGGGACCTCTGCGCCGGCGACGTGGTCCAACCACCCGCCACTGCGCCACGAGCGTCAGGCGCCGCCAAAAGGCCTATAATCCCAAGTCATGACGACCCCCAAGAAACGACTCGAAATGGAGATCAGGGAAGCTCTCAAGTCGGGTCAGAAGCAGCGCCTCGCCACACTCCGGCTCCTCCTGACAGCCGTCACCAACGAACGGATCGCCCAGGGCGAAGAGGTCGATGAAGCCGGTTTCCTGCGCCTCGTTCAGAAAGCGATCAAGCAACGTCGTGACTCCGCCGAGCAGTATCGAAACGGTGGCCGCGAAGAGCTGGCGACGAACGAGGAGGCGGAAGCAGAGATTCTCAACCGTTACTTGCCGGAACAGGTGGACGAGGACGAGCTCCGACGTGCCATTTTGGAGTTCGTGGAGCATGAGAATCTGGCCGGCGCCTCGGCGATCGGCCAAGTGATGAAAGAAATGATGACGCGCTTCAGCGGCCGCGCGGAAGGAAGCTCGATCAACATGATCGCCCGCGAGATCCTCGCCCAGCGGACCGAATGAAGCGCATCATCGTCGGCACAGCCGGCCATATCGATCACGGCAAGACCAAGCTCATCGAGGCACTCACCGGCATCGACTGCGACCGCTGGGAAGAGGAAAAACGTCGCGGCATCACTATCGATCTCGGCTTCGCGCACCTCGAAGCCAACGACCTGCAGATCGGCTTCGTCGACGTGCCCGGCCACGAGCGGTTTCTCGACAATGCGCTAGCCGGACTCGGATGCATCCGCCTCGCGCTGCTTGTGGTGGCGGCCGACGAAGGCGTCAAACCGCAGACCAGAGAGCACTTGGCAATCTGCTCGCTGCTCCGGATTCCGGCCGCGCTCGCCGTGGTGACCAAGTCCGATCTCGTGACCAAGGACACGCTCGACATTGCGGTTCTGGAAATCGAGGACCTCCTGGCCCAAACAGCTTTTTCGGGCGCGGACGTCGTCACTGTGTCGAGCGTCAACGGCGAAGGCATCGACGAGCTCCGAAGCCGACTCGTCGCTCTCGCGCGCCGATTCGCCGCCGCACCCGATCCGAGTCGCGAGACTCGCTTGCCGGTCGACCGGGTCTTCGCCCTCAAGGGATTAGGACAGGTCGTGACCGGCACCTTGACGGCGGGCCAGATCGCTGCCGGCGACACGCTCGAGGCTCTACCCGGCAATCATGCCGTCCGCGTACGCAGCGTGCAGGTCCATGGCGAGGACCGCGCGAAAGCAGTGGCGGGCGAGCGGACGGCACTCCGCCTCACCGGCGTCGATGGCGGTACCCTCGCCCGGGGCACACAGCTCATCGCTCCCGCGGCGTACCGGCAGTCGAAG
>JAOTUP010000330.1 GCA_029863825.1 Acidobacteriota bacterium
CACCTTCTCCGGCATCGACATCGTGGACGCGGATTGCGTGCCTGGCCCCGTTGATCTCGAGGTCGTGGTGGACCTGAATACTCTGCCTGCCGGTCTCGACAACGAGAGTCCGTGGCAACAGGGTGGCGACGATCGGTTCGACAGCGACTGCGAGGCGGGTGTGATTGCCTGTGCCGCATACGATGCGAGCACTGAGAGGCTCGACTGCGGCTTCTTCCAGATCGCTGAGGAGTTCTGCCGTACACCTGGTTACTGGGGTACGCACCCCGGGGTGATCGATGCCAATGGCCTGCTGCCGTTCGATATCTGCGGTGGTGCCATAACGGTCGACACCACATCTGCGCTCCTGCCTGGTTCGACCAGTGAAGCCATCTGTACAACTGGCGGAACGGTCAACCACCTCGGACGCAACCTGGTGTCGACGGCGCTCAACTGCATCGTCACAAACGGCGCTACGGATTGCTCCGGCGTCTCGATTGCCGGTTCGTTCGCGGACTGCAATGCCGCATGCGCGGTGATCAACGATCCAAACTCCACCGATGAAGACGTGGCGCTGGCGTTGATTGCAGCGGATATCTGCTCGGCAGAGCTCGACTGCTGGAACAACGGCGGTCAGACGATGAGCGGCATGTGCGTTACCGGCACGTGTTCTCAGGACGGAGCCTACTGCGCCTCGAGTGGCGACTGTGTGGACATCGACAATCCTGATGCCACGTGCGACAACTTCGCGAACAGCTGCCACGATCGGGAGTTCCCGGATGACTTCATCACGATGTCTGCGGATCCGACGGAGTGCAAGGCGGCGAAGAGGAGCAGGAACTGCTCGATCTATACCTGCCCGTGAGCTTGAACCCAGAGTCCGATCGCCTTCGGGCGATCGGACTCTGACATCTTTCAACCCTTGGGGCGCCTTCGGGCGCCCCGTTTTGTTTGCGGTGCGCCGTACACGGTGTGGTGCCAGGCCTGTCGCTGGAGAGCGACAAGGCCTGAGTATGACCGTCGCAGAAGTACCGGCACAGACTCGTGTGCGGTGCATCGTCAGACCACATCTTCGACCCAACGGACTGGATTTCGGCGCCAGACACAGCGGCTGCAACGACGCAGAAGGGTGTCACGCGAGTCGCGTACATAGCGCGTTGGAGATATGTCTCACCTCGCGGTATAGTCCTCCTTCGTAAATCTGGAGACTGACGCCAAGAGCAGCTGCGTCAACGCGACAGACAAGTGAAACGTGACACGGAGGGAGGATCGAAGAAATGAAGATTGCGTTCAGCAGGGCGCTGGCCCTGCTCCTGGTGCTCGGCGCGACGGGTTTCCCACTCGTGGCACAGGAGGCCGGCGACATCGAGGGCGAAATCGAGGCCCTCAAGAAGGGCCAAGAGGCCATCCAGAAGGAGCTGGCGGATATCAAGAAGCTCATCCAGGCGCGACCGGCAGCGCCCGCCCGACCGGCGGGACCCAATGTCGCCGGCAAGGTGTTCGATATCGGTGCCAACCCCGTCAAAGGTGAGCAGACGGCGAAGCTGACGCTCGTCGAGTTCACCGACTATCAGTGACCGTTCTGCGCCCGTTACGTGCGTGACACGTACCCGCAGATCGAAAAGGAATACATTGACACCGGAAAGGTCCGTTACGCGACGTTGGACCTGCCGCTCGAATCGATTCACAAGCTGGCCTTCAAGGCGGCGCTGGCGACCGAATGCGCCAACGATCAAGGCAAGTACTGGGAGATGCACGACCGATTGTTCGAGAACCAGCGGGCTATGGAGCCCTGGAGCGGCCATGCCGAGGCTATCGGTCTGGACGTGGCTTCCTTCGACGAGTGCATGACTTCCGAGAAGCATGCGGCGGCAGTTCGCAAGGACATGGCCGAGGCGCAGAAGGCGGGTGCGAGTGGCACTCCCAGCTTCGTCCTGGGGGAGACTGATCCGGCTGATCCGACGAAGGTCAAGGGACTGAGCTTCATCCGCGGTGCCCAGGCTTTCAACGCGTTCAAGGTCGCGATCGACGGCGCCCTGGGTGGCGGCGAGTAGGCAAGCACGAAGGACCGAGAATGTGTACCCCTGCCGGCGGTGTGCCGGCAGGGGTTCTTCTTTTGGAGCGATTTCACCAAGGGCTCTGAGTGGGTGGCTGGGCCAGGTGAGGTGGCTTGTATCGGCCGTGTGCTTCAGGGCGGCGATCGAGGCCGGGCTGGCGGAGTACGACGGGAACGTGCGGAACCCTGCGAAGCTTGCCTCTCGCGACGGATATCAGCGAGAAGGTCAGGATCCGGAAGCGCGGCTAGCGACTGTCTTTCGAACCTGCTCGTGCTCAGCCGCCTCGAGCGGTTTTTTCCTGTTCCAGCGGTCGCGAGTTGGGCCCGGGTGCGGCGAAGATCCAATCGATTCACTGCGAAGTGCTTGGCTGGTATGGCGGGGTAGGTGCATTCCTCGATGAGAGACTCCAGGGGCGGACGGCAGACGGACTGGACGGAAGAGGTGCGTTTTGGCCCGATTGCGCGCGCGCGTTCCCCTTGATGCTCGAGGTCCTCTGTCTTTTCGGATCGCCAGCGGGGTGGCTCCTTCGGCAGGCGGGTTCCGAATCCGCGGAGAGGAGCATTTCAAAAGGAACGGCCGGCTCCGCGTTTCCACGGAGCCGGCCGGTGGTGTTTCAGCTTCGGTCGAGGGCTGTGCCTCGCCCCTCACCCTTGGTCTACGGCACACAGAGAGCCCACAGCGTGGCTGAATCGGGCTCTGCCGCAATGAGCTGTCCTGCGGTGTCGACGTTGAGCACGAGACTGACCGTGTGCGTTCCCTCAATCAGGGCGATGCCTCCTGAGGAGACGCATTGCTCTTTGTACACTAGAAAGTCGAGATAAGTGCCCATGTTCGAACCAGGTAGCGGTGTGGCTCCGACCTGGATCTCGCAATTCGGCTCGTCATAGTTGCCGTCCAGGTCGAAGACAAGGTCCACCGTTCCCGCCGTCAGCAAGGTACATCCGCCGGAAGGGGCCGTGACGTCGAGTGTGGCGACTGTTCCGCCGCCCGCAGGGGGCGACGTGTTCGAGGTGAAGAGCGCGATTGCCGAGCCGCCACCCCCACCCCCCGGCAGGTTCGTGAGGCCGGAGCCGTCGCCAACAAACTTCACCGCTTCAACCGTGCCGTCACCGGCGATCGTCGCCACTTCCTGGGTGGCGTTTTGAAAGCTGGCGATCTTGCCCGCGGTGCCGGTGTTCTGCGCCACGACCGCGATGCCGGTGGCGCTGTTGGACCGCGCCTCGATGCCGGCGGTGGCGCTCGAGGTGTCCGCCATCTCGGCGGAGATCGCCCGGCTGGCGATCACGGGGATGTCGCCGGGTACGAGCGCCGCCGTCGCGACCTGGGTCGTAGAGGCCATCGGTGACGCGATGACCACTGGCTGCAGGACCGTCGCGCTGCCACCCTGCTCGAGATACCGCTCGAGCGTCTCGAGGGCTTCGCGGACCTCCTGCTCGGCCGGAGCGCTCTTGACCTCGAACAGATATGCATCCGACCACTCGTTCTCGGTGTCCGCACTCAGCGCCTTGACGGCCCAGGCGTAG
>JAOTUP010000331.1 GCA_029863825.1 Acidobacteriota bacterium
CCGGCGACGACCGGCGTGTCCGGCTCGAAAACGCCGTCCCCGTCGGCATCCGTATAGAGTTCGATGGTGACGTTGGCCAGGCCGCTCTCACCGGCGTCCTGCACCCCGTCACGGTCGGCATCCAGCCACACATAGTCGCCAATCGTGCTGTATGCCCGAACAAGCTCCGCCGGGCTTTGTCCGGTTTTGCTTGGTGACGCGTGGAGCTCCACCGGATCTGTGCGAATCAGGGCCGGCGTGCCCTGCGGACAGCTGGCGGTCGAAAAAACGCTGCGATCGATCCGCATCTCGTAGAGATGGCGGTACTCCCACTCGTCGTATGGCGACTGGGGGATGTAATTGTCTTCGTCGGCCCAGGGTGGCGAATCCACCAGCAGATCGGTGCCCGCGACACTGCAGTCGGCCGCGCTGCCACCAACCCCGTCGTTGGTGCAGAACCCGAGGTCGTTCAGGTTGTTCGCGAGCGATGTGTCGTAGATGAACTTGGTCCAGTCGCCGCCGTTGATCAGGATCTTCGCCGTCTCTCCACACAGTGCACCGGCGCAGGAAGCCGGCTGAGCCGGCTCGTATCCCGAAGGCGTGTCGTATTCAGGCCCTGGCACGTTCGGGCCATCGATGTAGTCCATGGCGAGATCGACGACATCCTCGCCACAGACGTTGAGAATCTGCAGTCTCTGCTTGTCGCTCTCGGTCAAGTCCGCGAACGAATGGCCTTTGGGCCACGGGAACGTGGAACCTTGATTCCGGTTGAGGCCGTAGCTGTTGTCGACGAAGCCGAGATCGATTTCCCACACCAGATAGATGAACTGACTATCCACGCACACATCGTCGATTTGGTAGAGCGAAGCGGTCGCGCCGCCGGTCGCGGTGATGTAGTCGGTCGTCACGCCTCGCTCGAAGTACACGCTGTCGATGACGCCGTCTACGACTGGTGCCGTCGAGGGCGGCACCGGACACTGCGCTGCGATCGGCGCCGGCGCCAGACCGAGGACGACTGCGGCGCCGGCCACCAGACAGGAGAGGCGGAGACCGCGACACGCGGTGATTCTCGTGGCATCAAACACGCTTTTCATGAGTACACTAGAGGTCATATGGCTGCTCCTGCACCGATGAGAAATCGACTTTCGTTGCCAGGCGGGAAAAATGTCCATTCGAGATCATCAAAACGTGGGCATCTTTCCTCGCTTCGACCCATTGACTAAGCACTTTCCATGCCCGCTAACCTGGGAGTTTTTCCCATATAGAAGATGGCGTATTCCTTGCCCGAGATGATATCTGGGCTCCTCGATCGCCAAAATTTGGGTGAACAGTCCGTAATTCTTGTCAGTTTACGCCGACGGGCGGCCACTCATCGCTCCGTGAGAGCTCGGAAACCGTGGAATGAGCGCCTGGTACCCATGCGCGAAACCCTTAGGCTCTGCTAGGCTCGCATCGTGCCGACCCGACTGCCTTGCAGAAGAACGAAGAGGGCCCGGTCGAGCAGGCCCTGGTGGGCCCTCGCGCACCTGGTCCTTGCTCTGACTGCCGGTCGAATCGCTGCCGCGGAGTGGGCCGTTCCGGTCGACTACGTCATTCAAGGACTTGAGCAGAGCCGGATCCGGGCTTGCTCGCTCCTCGCCGTCAGATTGGGAAGCGTGTCCACGGATGACTGCACGAGGGCCCGGCTGCAGCTGTCCGGCGGCCTTTCGATCGCCAGGACGCCGTTGCTGCTCAAGGAGTACCCTCCCCTTGCCGGCCGCTCACCGCGCGGCCGCGTGCTTCTTTTCGGCGGCATCCACGGCGACGAGCTGTCCTCGGTCAGCGTCGTCTTCAAATGGATGGAGATTCTCGACGAGTTCCACTCGGGGCTCTTCCACTGGCGCGTGATCCCGGCGCTCAACCCCGACGGCTTGCTCGCACGTCCGGCCTTGCGCATGAATGCCAACGGAGTCGACCTCAATCGCAACTTTCCCTCACCCAACTGGGAAGTCGAGGCACCGGCCTACTGGGACAGCCGGACCTCACGCAACCCGCGTCGATTCCCGGGGACGAATCCCCTGAGTGAGCCGGAAAGCAGATGGCTGGCGGAAGAGGTCAGGCGCTTCAAGCCGGATGCCATCGTCGCAGTACATGCCCCCCTCGAGGTACTCGACTTCGACGGCCCCCCCGAGCCACCACGACGACTGGGATCGCTCCACTTGAACCCGCTCGGAACCTACCCGGGATCGCTCGGTCGATGGGCCGGTATCCACCTCGGGATACCGGTGGTGACGATCGAGCTCCCCAGAGCCGGCACTCTGCCGCCAGCGCCCGAGCGCATGGCGATGTGGACCGACTTGGTGCGCTACTTGGAAAAGCGCCTGACGCGACAGTCGCCTCAGATCACCGGCGGCTGACACCGGCGCGCTGACAGGTGATGCTCGACGTCCGGTCGTGAGCGGCTAGAGGCCTTCTTCGAAAACGACCCGCCAGCCACCGCCTTCGCGACGCCAGTACTGGTGCTTTCGTCTCACGCCGCTGAAGGAGTTCGACGTGTAGCGCTGAACAAAGTCGACCAGCACGAGGTCTCTCTCTCCGGGATAGCGAAACGCAGCGACCTCCTCGAGCTCAACCTGGATGAAGCTTTTGCCGGCATTCACGCGCCGCTTGTGGTCGGCGAACGCAGCGCGGGTCATGTCCGGCGTGCGGAAATCCTCCGAGTAGTTGCGCAGGTAGCGCTCGGCGTCTCGGCTCTCCCAGTCTCCCCGCCATCTCTCGATCGCCGCTTCGAGGTCCAGCCGCTCGCTTTCGACGACCTGCGCGTCTATCCAGCGCAGCCCGTGACTGACGATTACCGGCGTTCGACCGACGTGTACGCGACGCTCGAGCGCGGCGAAATCTTCATTGCTGAGGGTTACGCAACCGAGACTCGAAAGCGGTGGCCGACTGTAGTTCTCCGACTCGGTCCCGTGAATCCAGATGCCGCTCCCCGTGCGCCCGTGACTGCGATCCCAGCCATTCGGGTAGTTGATCGGGAACGCTCCGGTGCCGTACATATCCGGCAAGGTGTTGCCCGGCAAGTAGTCGTCCACGACGTAGACCCCAACCGGGGTCTTCTCGTCGCCCTCGCGTCGCTTGTCCGCCCCGCCCTTTCCAATCGACACATAGAAGTCCCGGGTACGCGTGAACCGACCTTCGACCTGCTCGAAAAGATACATGCGGTAGGCCTCGAGATCGATGACTATTACCGCCGGCACCCCCTCTGGCAACTGAAGCAGGCTCTCCGGCACCGCCGACGCAGGCGGCGACGCTACGTAGCGGTGGAGCCGCGCTCGAGCCTCATCGAGGTGACCGTTGATGAGGTCGCGACGGAAACGATACCCGAATGAGGTCAGCGGCTCGGTTTGCGCCTTCAACAAGTCGGCATAGACGAGCTGCGCCAGCGAGAAGTTCGGCTGCTGCTTGACGAGATACGAGGCATTCCGAACGGCATCGTCGAGCTGCCCGCGGCGCAGGTCGAAGAGGCTCTGCACCAGGCGCCGCTCCTGCTGTGAAGTCGGGCTGCGCTCGGGATTCGGCGAGTAGCCGGCTCCGGTCAAA
>JAOTUP010000333.1 GCA_029863825.1 Acidobacteriota bacterium
CTGCAGCATGCCAAGACGTCGACCGTCGAGACTTCAGGGGCCGGCGAGAAATCCTGCAAGATCAGGGCAGGCGCGGTGTCTTCATTCTTGTTAACCAAGAGTGTCTTGTCCCCGTTGTACGGGGTGAGAAGACAACAGCGGGAAGCGCGATGATCGACGCGACCCGGCAGGCACCGAGAGAGGAGCATGAAATGGAAGAAATGGTCATGGCGCTGATGGTTCTGGGGATCGTTGGAGGGTCGTTCCTGTTCGTCGGCTGGATTATCTGGATCGTGAGCCGGCGGCGACGAGAACGGCAGCAGCATGAGATCGAGCTCCGCTCGCGGATGCTGGAGAAATTCGGCAGCTCCGACGAGTTCGTCGGCTTCATGCAAACGGATGCGGGCAAGAAGTTTCTCGAAACATCCAGCCTCAGGGGGGAAAAGAGCCTTCATGCTCGGGTCATGTCGTCGCTCTCGTCAGGTGTGATCCTCATTCTGCTGGGTGGCGCCTTCTTCTTCCTGGCGCGGATGGAAGGCGATACCGGACTGTTGTTTCCGGCGACCATTCTCTCGGCGATCGGTCTCGGATTGATCATCACGGCGGTGATCTTCGTTCGTATGAGCAAGAGTCCTCTCAACGGCGGAAGTGGATCCGCCAACGTCACTGTAGACTGAACCGGCGGCGAGGTCCGGCGAGTCGATGATGTTGATGCTGGGCGATTTTGCGGTAACGATGGGCGCCAAGGCGTCATTCGGAGCGGGGCGCGTGGAACGACGATTTCTGGACGAGAACGAGTTCAACCGCCTCTACGCGCGCACCGCGCGGCCTCTCACGGCATACGTTCGCCGCTTGACGGGCGACCCGGAAGCGACGCGCGACCTGGTCCAGGAGGCGTATCTGCGGATTCTGAGAGCCCGAGTGCCGGTCATGGACGAGAAGCAGACGACATCGTATCTTTATCGCATCGCCAGTCGCTTGGTGCAGGATCGATGGCGGCACCAGGGCGTGGATCGTCGCTGGCGGGAACAGCTTCCCGCCCCGACCTCGTCACGGGGCGGCGACCGCGATTCGGCGCTGGATCTGGACAGGGTCCTGGAGCGCCTCCGTCCGCGAGATCGGGCGGTCGTCTGGCTGGCCTATGTCGAGGGACGCCGCCATGCCGAGATCGCAGAGATTCTGGGTCTCAAACCGGCGAGTGTGCGAGTTCTCCTGTTCCGGGCGCGCAGGAAGCTGGTTGACGTCTTGACCACCGAAGGATTGGCGCCGGAGGCATGAAGCGATGAGAAAACCACTCTGTTCGCGAGAAAAGGACGTTCTTCTGGCAGTGCGAGAGGGGCACGGTCTCGAGGCGCATCGGTCACATCTTGCGAGCTGTTCCACGTGCCGGGAGACCGTGTCGGTTGCGGACTGGCTGCGCCTGGCGGCGGGCGAGAGCGACGACATGACGCTCGTCCCCGAGGCGTCGGCGATCTGGTGGCGCGCGCAGGTCGTGAAGCGGCTGTGCGATCGCGAGGAGCGCATTCACAGAAGAGCTCGGCCGCTGGCGCTGGTGCAAGTTGTCGCGCTGGCTGTGTCGATGGCGACGATCGTCGCGGTGGCGCTGACGAGCGAGATCACGGCCGATCTTCTGAACGGGTTCATCAGCTTCGCCGAGCAGTCGGGTTTCGCTGTCGGCACGGCCACGCTATTGGCAGTAGCGGCGTTGGCATCCTTGGCGGCGAGTGCCTTGATCGCGTGGCGGACGTCAGCGGAGCTGCTCTAGTCGGGCCGGATCGTCTGTGAGACCGCCGCCTCGAGCGGCCATCGTCTTGATGCGGGCTAGGAGTCGGTGACTTCGAGGAACGTTTCTTGGCCGACCACTCTTGGATCGAGTGAGAACTCGTACAGATCGAGCCCGCCAAACAGAACCTTGACTCTCCCGTAGCCGGCTTCGCGCAGCGCTTTGGCTTTGGAGAGAGCAGCGGTGCCGTCGTCATCGAAAAGGACGACCTCCGTCTGCTCGTCCGGTGGGCACCATTCCGGAGCCGAGCCGGAGATGGCGCCGCGCAGAGACGTCGCGTGCGCTCCGCTGCGGATATCCACCAGGAGCGGCGCGCCGTCCCGCTGCAGGCGTTTGAACAGTGTGAAGGGCGAGATCTCGAGCGTGGGGTCGAAGAGGATGACCGGCGCCCCGTCCTCGCGAGTCCACGTCGGCATCCTTCAGGCGACCTCGGCGTCGTGCGTCGCCCAGACAAGCCCGGAGACCAGCTTGGGGAGGAATCGCGTCGACTTCGGCGGCAGGACGTCGCCTCCAGCGATCGCGGCGGCGAATCCCTGCGCCGACATGGGTGGCAAGAAGAAGCCCGCCGCCATCTCGCCCGCGCTGACGCTTCGCCAAAGGACGTCGGGGTCGGAGCGATAGGCGATCGTGCCGTCGACGGCGGCATCTCCGTCCAGGCCGCAGACGGGGAACACACTGTGATGAAGCAACACGACCGAGAGATCGGATGCCGCACGCGGCAACTCGGCCGGTCCGGTGTCGGGATCGAGCTGCCAGATTTCAGGCGGACGGCCCGCGGCGAGGACGCCAATGGACGGTTGGCCGGCTGCTGCGACCGCGGCCGCGAACTCGGCGCCTCCGTCTCCGTTCCACGCGGCGCGGTCGAGGACGGCTGGCGTCGGCGAGTCGAGCCCGACGGCGGTAGCGAGGGCGCGATGGATGGGATCGATCGACAAGCCCGGCGACTCGAGACTGGTGATCACCGCCAGCTTGGATGCTGCCGCCGTCCCTGCCGCTGCCCCCGATTCGCGAGCATAGAGGCTCGCGACCTTGTAGCGATGGTGCCCGTCGGCGATCAGGCCGGCGCACGGGGCCAGAAGATCGCGATAGCGCGCAATGCCGCCGCTGTCCGTGAGGTGATAGGTCCGGTGCGTGTTGCCGGCGTCATCCCGGTGCTCCGCAACCGGAGAAAGGGTTTCGATGTCCTGGCTCAACAGCGGATCCAGGCTGCCTCGATCCTCGCTCAGAAGCAGTACCGGCCCGATGTCGGCCTGCATCGCCCGCAGAAGCCGCAAGCGCTCATCGACGGTCTTGGCGACGGTCCGTTCATGAGGTCGAATGACGCCGCTCGACGGCTCCTCGATGCCGACCAGTGTCGCCAGCCCGAGTCGCCTGCCTCCAGTGGCAAGCCGAATCTCGTATGGATAAAGACCGGGTCGAGGATCGCGTGCAATCGTTCCGTCGGTCAGCCAGCGTCGATGGAGTGAGGCTGCATGCTCGAAGGGATCGACGCCTGCGGAAGGCACGGGTCGCAGCAGGTGAGCGAAGCTCAAGGGATCCGTCTGCAGCCTGTCGCGGAGCGCGTCGTCGATCTGGTCGTAGGGCGGGGCCGCAAACCGTCCCGGCGGTCCGTTTCGATCGGCGTAGCGGATACCCTGAAAAGCGAAAATGCGCATCTCTCGTCCCCCTCGCGAATGGGATGAGAATCCTAGCAGCCCGAGGTGTGGGCGTCATGGTGCGCAGGGTGGAATAGGGGGTGGGACAGGGGGACACGATACGCAATACCGACCGAAGGCCAACCT
>JAOTUP010000332.1 GCA_029863825.1 Acidobacteriota bacterium
CGATCACGGTGTCGTAGCCGTCTTCGAACCCGCTGACGAACTCTTCGCAATGGGCCAGGCGCCCCGCGTCTTCAAGCTCGGCGCGGCTCGCGCCGGGGCGGCTGTAGCCGATGTTTTCGGCGATCGTGCCGTCGAAGAGAAAATCGTCCTGGAGGACGACGGCGAGGTGCGAGCGATACTCGCGTAGCTTCAGCCGCTCGAGATTCCTGCCGTCGACGAGAATCCGGCCGGTCGTCGGCCGTCGAAAAGCCAGGACGAGCTGGATGATGGTGCTCTTGCCGGCGCCGCTCGGGCCGACGAGAGCGGTAGTGGTGCCGGCAGGGGCGATAAAAGAGATCCCTTCGAGCACCTCGACGTCCTCGGTGTACGCGAACGACACGTTTTCGAAAGCGACATCGCCGGTGAGCGTTCCGACCGCCTCCCGCTCGGCGTCGGCCACGTCCTCGGTCTCCACCGAGAGCACTTCGTGAATGCGATCGAGGCCGGCGAAGGCTTCGGTGATCTGAGTCGAGATCGAGCTCATCTGGATGAGCGGTGCCACCATTGTGAAGGTAAACACCACGAACATGCCGAGATCGCCGCCGGTCATGGTGCCGGCCAGGACCTCGCGCGTACCGAGCACTCCCAGGGTCAGCGCCATGAGGCCGAAGAGGAACGTTCCCAGGGTCGTCATCGCCGAGGCGCCGATGACTGATTTGACGACGTTGTCGACCAGTTTCCCGGCACCTTCGGCGAAGACCCGTTCCTCGTGCTGTTCCGCCGTGTAGGCCTTGATCACGCGCACGCCGCCGAGTGATTCGGTGAGCCGGCCGGTCAACTCGGCATTGAGCTTGCCGCGGATGCGGAAGATCGGCCGCAAGCGGGTGAAACCCAGCACCATCACCACCGCGAAGACGGCGAGGAAGGCGACGGCGATCAATGTCATTCGCCAGTTGAGCCAGATGAGGACGGCGAAGGCGACGACGGCGGTGATCGAGCCGCCGATCATTTGCACGAAGCCGGTGCCGACGAGGTTTCTCACCCCCTCGGCGTCGGTCATGATGCGCGAGATGAGCTCGCCGCTCTTGTGATCGTCGAAGTAGGCGACCGGCAGGCGGCCGATGTGGCGTTGCACTTTGAGTCGCAGGTCGTTGATCGAGCGTTGGGCCGCCGCGCCCAGGAGCACCGAGAGGGAAAACGACGAGACGGCCTGGATCGCGGCGCCGGCGCCGGCGGCGATGACGATCCAAAGCAGCAAGTCGCGCCGGCCATTGCCGATCACTTCGTCGATCAGGAATTTGGTCGACGCCGGCAAGATCATGCCGCACAGGCGGCCGATCAGGAGCAGGACGAGGCCGAGGGCGAGACGCCCGCGATACTGCCAAATGATGTCGCGTGCGGCTCGCTGCACCGAGGAGAGCGAGATCTTGCGTTTCTTTTTTTCCATGACGAATGCCGGCCGAGTCCGTCGCGTGTGCGGGTACCTGCCGGAGACGACCTGCACCTCTCCGGCGAACCCGTCTGGCTATCATAGTCGGTGAACAAGCGGGCAGGTGACGGGAACGCGTCGGTCTCGATGATCGAGCTCCGGCGCCTCGAGCCGAGTCTCGTCGACTCGTGCAGCCGGGCCGGAACGATCCCCGGGCCACCCACGGTGGGCGAGGAATGGTTCACAATGGGCATCTGTGAGGTCCACAGGGAAACTGTTTCCGTGCATTCTGCTGGCGCTCGTCGCTGTGGCGTGCAGAGGGCCGGAGGCGACTCGGACGGATGAGGAGATGGTGGCTCGTGTGCGGGCAGCTGCGGACGAGTACCGGGCTCGCCTGCCGGCGAAGATCGCTGCGGCCTCTCCTCCCCACGTGCTTCTTCCCGACAATCGCGGTCAGGCACTCGTACGGCCGCCGGGCCTGAAGACCGAGCTGCTGAGCGTTTTTTCACCTCTCGGCTTCAGCGCCAACCCGCGGGATGACCCGGCGGGGATCTATCGTCTGCGGAAGACCTCGACAACCGGAACCCGTCTGGAGGTCGCGCTCGATATCGGCTCGCTGGAGCAGCCTTCGCTATCGGTGCTGTTTTTCGTCCACGTGGGATGGACGTACGAGATGTTTCGAGTGCCGGTGTCGAGCGCTACAGTTCACATGCTTCAGTATCCGATTCGCAGCACCAGCGAATGGCGACTCATGGTCGAGAACCTGGCAACGATCATTACCTACCTCGAGACGAATCTCGTTCCGCACCTGGAGGCCGCCGCTGCCGGTGAGGAGACCGGAGTCAACAGCACCGAGGAGAGCGATCAGTGAGCACGGTCATCTGGGTCAACCGGCTGAAAGACGGTAAGGTCACCAGCGACGATGTAGACCGCAGGGCGCTGTACACGTTCGCCGACAAGCTGGACAGACTCTGTCACGAGCTCGGCGTCACCCGGTTGTCCGAGTATCACGACACCACCGATCTCGAAGCGAATCTGGCCCCGGAGACCGATGAGAGCGATGAAGACGACGACTTCCCGGACACCTATGAGCTGATGGCGGAGAAGGGAAAGTGGTTTCCGCCGGAGCAAGGTATCGAAGTCGTCGATCGGCTTCTCGAGCACTTGAAGAGAAAACCGGTTCGCTTCGGTCTGCTGGGTGATCACAGCGAAGAGGTGATGCGAGAGCTCGAAGAGTGCCGAGCGGTTCTGGAGAGAATCAAGGCTGACGGTGCCAAGTTTCACTTCTGCATCGTGATGTGAGACTGGGTGCAAGATGAGCATGTCGATCATTCATGGGTAGCTGGGGCCACGGTATCCGCCAGGACGATCTCGTCAAGGACGTGATCGACTCTTTCAAGGAACATCTTAAAGACGATGTCTCGATTGCGGATGCGACGCAGAAGATCGAGTCGGAATACGCTGAGTCGCTGGGAGATGAGGACGAGGCGCCGCTCGTGTACTTAGCGCTGGCCGATGCCCAATGGACCTACGGCGCGCTCGACTCGGTGGTTCTGAGTCGCGTGCGATCAGATATCGAGACCCAAGCGGGCCTGGAACGATGGCGGGAGGCGTCGGCGTCCGATCTCGCCAAGCGGCGCAAGGCGCTGAAGCGGTTTCTCGAGAAGATCGAGGTGGAGAACCCTCGGCCCGCGAAGCTGCCGAAGCGAGTGGTCCGCGCGCCGAAGTTTGCGCCCGGCGAGTGCCTCTCGATCACCCTCTCAAACGGCCAGTACGGCGCCGCTTTGGTTCTGGCGGCGGATCACTCAGACGCCGAATACGGCAAGAACCTTATTGCAGTCCTCGACTACTTGGAGCCCGAAAAGGCCGGCACCAGAGTGTTCAAGAAACGGCGCTGGCTTCGGATGACGCATCACGACTGGAACGGCGACCTCGACATTTCGTGGTATCTGCCGGTCGGATTCCGTGAGGGCAAGAAGCGGCTCGAGGTGGTCGGTACGATCCGCCTGCGCCGAGGCGACCCCAAGGAGTCGCTGATGTACTCCTCATGGGACGAAGTGGGCGAGCAGGTCGTGCGCCAGCGGGAATGGAGCAGTCAACAGAAGTAGACCGCGGAGAGACACGGGACTAACGAG
>JAOTUP010000335.1 GCA_029863825.1 Acidobacteriota bacterium
AACCCAGGGGCACGGCATTGAACGCGAGGAGATTCACTCCCGAACCTGCCAGCGTTGAAAGGAATCCGTAGGCTTCGCCCGGCCGATCCTTGACGTTGGCATAAAAGTACTGAACTGCTTTGACGGTGGCACCCATAATTCGTTCTCCTCGAAAGTTGCGACTCAAGTAGAACGCTTGTAAGGGGTGCCGGTCAACCGTCGCAAGGCTAATATGTGCAGATGCCTACTCTTCCGTTAGTGGTCGAGATCAAGCTCGACGGATGGCATTTGTTCTCGGCGCAGCTCGATCTCTGTGGTGGAGCGGAGGTCGAGCTTCGCGATCTGCGCCGGGAGGTCTCTGCGGAGGTTCCGAAGCGGCTCGATTCGGCGACCCTCGCATCTCATCCACCGCTGGCCGCATTGCGCAAGCTCTTTCGAGCTGCGGGGTGTGATCCGACTCGCTACAGACCCTCCTCGGAGGCCCTGCTTCGTCGTTTGACGCAAGGCGCCGAGATTCCTGAGATCCACCCGTTGGTAGACATGAGCAACTGTCTCTCCGCCGAGTTGGCGGTTCCGTGCTGTGTCATGTCTGACGGTACCTTCACCCCACCGATGTGCTTTCGCGCCGGCATTGCGGGTGAGGCGTATGAGTCTCTACGTGGACCATTCAGCGCCGAGGGGAAGCCGCTCTTGGTGGATTCAGATGGTCCCTGCGACACGCCAATCACCGGAAGTGAGCGAGTCAAAGTCACCGCCAACACGGAACGGGCGTGGCTGGTGGCGTACCTTCCGAAAGGTGTCGTATCTGTCGACGTTGCGGCGGAGAAACTGTCAGAACTGCTGAGGCGAGCGCCGGTCGCAACGGTGAGATCGGAGTCGGTACCGGACCGACTGTAGCGGTTCGATCTGCGCCGTGCGAGGAGGCGCAAGACTGCGCGGACGATCCATCAAATCCTACCCCAACGGGTGGTGCGGCTGGAGGAGGTGAGCCTTACAATCTTTGTTGCCCTGAGAACGGCACACCGGAAGATGCCGGTGAGGCATGCGCTTGGGTTTCGGCCATCCACGATCGGGCGTGATTGAGGAGGCCACTTGTCACCCGGTTGCGGCAGAGCAGTCGGAGTTGGAGTCTTTCCTCGAGCACCCACGAAGTCCGATGTGAAGGGTCGAAGCCGGAAAGGAGTGCGCGGATGCGCAAGGATCATGCGATCGATGTCGAACGTCGGCGCAAGTCCGTGCTCACAGCCCTGACTGAAGGTCCTCAGACGACAGCGTCGATCGCTGCCTCAGCGGTGGCGACGCGGGGACAGATCTATGGGGACTGCAGGCTGCTGGAGGATCTTGGCTGGGTGGAGTCGGCGCTTGTTCAAGGCCCGGTCCGTCTCTTCTTCTGTCCGCAGTGCGGGCGTGTTGTGACGGAAGCGAACTATGCTGGCTGCGAAGGCACGATGCGTCCGTTCTTTCCTCGCGTCCGCCGATGGTCGCTGACAAGAACTGGCCGCAGCCTGCTGGTCAAGGCAGGTCGCTGGACGAACGCTGCCTGATCAGACGAGCAGCGGCTGGTGGCGTGTAGAGAACGAGGCCACACGCGGTTCGACGAGTCGCTCGAAATCTCGATAACTTAAGCGCAGCAGTTCGGTGTGTGAACCGGCGTTGAAAGCGATCTCCTCGTCTTCGGCCAGACTGGTGCTGACAAAAACCTTCATGTCGTACAAGTTGCCGAAGGGGGGCATGGCGCCGGGCTCGCAGCCAGGGAACAAGGTCTTGAAGTCCCGCTCCTCGGCCAGTTCGGCCTTTCGGGCTCCGGCCTCTTCGGCCAGACGTTCGAGGTTTACGAAGTAGGAGGCCGGAACGACCGCCATTGCCACAGCGCCGTCGAGTTTCACTATGACCGTCTTCGCCAGTTCGCGCCCTGGAATATGAGCTGAGGCCGCGATCTCCTGAGCGGTGAATGCAGGTGAATGCGAGATCGCCACGTACTTCACCTGGTTCGCGTCGAGGAACTCCTTGAGTCTTGTGACCGGCATGTCGGCACCTCCGAAGCCATGATCGATACGACTGTGATGATCCATCGTAGGAGCTGCGGCGGCGATTCGCGACACCCCGAAGGGTCGGCGAATCCCAGCGCCAAGGGGTGGCGATAAGCAACGGCACGGGGAATCCGGCCCAAGGTCGGCGGCTGGGCCTGATCCCGGCGTAGAATCCGAGACAATGTTCTCTTCCGACTCGATCCCGCGCAAGCTGGGGATTCTCTGGGTCCTGTACTTCGTGCAGGGACTTCCATTCGGGTTCCAGGCCACCGCCTTACCCATCTATTTGCGCGATGCTGGTCTGTCGCTGACGATGATCGGGTTCGCGACGGCATTGTCGTTGCCGTGGATGCTCAAGGCTTTCTGGGCGCCGCTGGTGGATCGCTACGCCTCGGACCGATTCGGCAGGAGGCGATCGTGGATTCTGCCGATGCAGGGAGGCCTTCTGGTGGCCTGTCTCGTTGCCGGTCTCATACACCCCGGCAGCGACCTGGCGATCTTGTTCGCACTCGTTTTCCTGATGAATCTCTTCGCTGCGACGATGGACATTGCCGTCGACGGGCTGGCGATCGACCTGCTCGAGGTGTCGGAGCTGGGGAGGGGCAATATTGCCCAAGTGGTCGGCTACAAGGTCGGCATGCTGACCGGTGGCGGTCTCCTCGTCTGGGCAAGTGGGACCATAGGGTGGCAAGGACTCTTCTTCTGCATGGCGTTGCTGGTCGGTGTCGCAATAGTCTTTACGCTCGGCTACCGCGAGCGGCATCTGCCGAACCCGGTGGAGCCGACCTCGCCGATGGTTCATCCGACCATGCGAGACGTGTTGCGGCTGCTTCGCCACCGGCTGACGTCGAGCGGGATGGTGTGGCTTCTTCTCTTCATCGGTACCTACAAGTTGGGCGAGAACATGGCCGACACCATGTTCAAGCCGTTTCTCTACGACGCTGGTTTCGGTCGCGAGCAGATCGGCCTGTGGGTCGGCACCTGGGGCATGTTGTTCTCGATCCTCGGTTCGTTTACCGGCGGCATGGTGGCCAGCCGGCTGCCGCTTCTTCGCACCGTCGGCATCGCAGCCGCTTTCAGAGTCTTGCCGGTAGCCGGCGAGTGGTGGCTGTCAGTTGTCGTGCCCACCGAAGGCAGAGTTCTCGCAGTGACGTGCGCCGAGCACTTCTTCGGTGGCGCGCTGACGACCGCCCTTTTCGCCTACATGATGAGTCGCGTCGACAAGCGGATCGGCGCCACTCACTACACACTGTTAGCGGCGGTCGAAGTCTGGGGAAAGGTCCCTTCCGGCTGGGTCTCTGGCCTCATCACTGAACAGACGTCATACCCGTTCATCTTCGCTCTGGCGACCGTTCTCTCGGTGCTCTTCCTGGCCCTGCTGGTTCCTTTGTCGCGGTCGGAGAGCCGCGAAGCTGCAGAGCGATCGGTGGCCGCAGCGAACTGACGGGTGCCGGGCGATCGGATCGAGCCGGTCGAGTGCGTCGGAAAACGAGCTGCAGTGCGCGTCGGATGTCGCGTCAGCGCG
>JAOTUP010000334.1 GCA_029863825.1 Acidobacteriota bacterium
GTGAACGCACTCGAGATCGAGCTCGACAAGGTCCAGACGGCGCTGTCTGAGCAGCAGACGAGTTCGCGCGAGATGGAGACCGAGCTGCGTCAAGAGTTGGGCGAGGCTTTCGGCCTCAAGGGGCGGTTCGAAGATCGCACGAAAGAGCTCGATGAGTTGTTACTCGCGGAACGGGAACGGCTCGACTCGATGACCGGAGAGCTCGAACAGTCAGTCGAAGCCCGCAACGCTCTGCAAGCGGAAAAGGTGACCTTGCAGTCTGTCGTCCATGGCCTCAAGAGCGAGCTCGAGGACAAGCTCGGACGCACGCCGGCGGAGATCGAGGAGCTGATGGATCAGGCAGTGGCGGCAGGCGAGAGAGCCCCTCGACGGCGATGGCTCCGAGCCGCGGGCCTTGTGGGAGTTGGGCTTCTCACCGGAGCGCTTCTTGGCGGGCCCGCGTCGCAGTTCCTGCCAGCCGACCTGAACCCAGGCAGCTGGTTCGGCGCCAGGACGGTGGCAACCAGTGAGAGTGTCGGGCTGGTGCAGGAGGCAACGGGAGTTTCGTCAGACAGGAGCGGTGCGTCGGCGGCGGAAGAGGCGGCGGGCAGCCTGGCGTCGGGCGTCGGCGCCGAGCTCCCCGTAGCAAGCGTCACAGAGGAGAGAGGTACTCCACGGGAGGCTCCGTACCCATCGCCGGCAAATGTTGTCACGGCGTGGGCGGAGGCCTGGTCGGGGCAGCGCGTGGATGACTATCTGTCTTTCTATTCACGCTCGTTCGTTCCCGCTAACGGTGCGGATCGCTCGGCGTGGGAGGCTCAACGCCGTGACCGAGTCTCGTCCCCGGCGTCGATCGAGGTGTCGTTGGGCGAGATTGCCGAGCGCAAGCTGAACGATGAGCGTGTCAGCGTCACCTTCGAGCAGGCCTACCGGGCCGGGTCTTATAGTGACCGCGTGATGAAGACGCTCGTCCTCGTGCGGGAGGCCGGGACGTGGAAAATCCTCAGCGAAGTCTCGGAAGTCCTCGAATAGCAGCTTACCCGGCGTCCTCTCCGACGGGGAACCTCTCAGCCAGAACACGAAGGCGCTCCAGCCGGGAAGCGCAGAACGCGTGTGTCGATGCGAGGTCGACATCGGCTGCCGCGAAGCGTTTTTGCCGCTTGAAATACTCTGCCGGATCAGTGCCGTCGGGCTCGGCGTTGAGTCGATACGCGGCACCATCCCACACTTCGTAGAGTGGGAAGAGTCCGCTCGCGACGGCAAGCCGCACGAGCTCGACGGACTCCCCAGGCTCGGACTTCCAGCCTGTGGGGCAAGGGGAGTGCATGAGAAGAAAGCGCATGCCGCGCAAGGCAATAGCGGTGGCGAGTTTGCGGGAAAAATCTTCCGGATGAGCGATCGAAAGGGTGGCCGCGTACGGAACGCCGTGAGCCGCGACGATCGACAGGATGTCCTTCTTCTCCTCAGTCTTGCCACTCGGCGTTGTCGTTGTGCGGGCGCCGGTAGGTGTCGCTGACGAGCGCTGGCCGCCGGTGTTGCCGTAAATTTCGTTGTCGTAGCAGATGTAGATCAGATTCTCGTTGCGTTCGGCGGCGGCGGACAGAGTGGCCAGACCGATGTCGTAGGTCCCGCCATCACCGGCCCAGCAGATGACGAGTCCCGGCTCGTCGTTGAGCTCACGTACTGCCTCGAGGCCGGTGGCGAAGGCGGGCGCGGCGGCGAAGGTGGTGGCTACCGTCGGCACGCCGTAGCTCGTGGTGGGAAAGGCGCCGGCGGTGACGATGCCGCAACATGCCGGGATGGCGAGCGTGCACCGTTCTCCAGCCGCGGCCAGGGCGCGGCCGAGCATCGTCAGCCCGACACTCATGCCGCAGCCGCCGCAGTTGGTGTTGCCGGGTCGCAGCAGGCACTCGTCAGAGCAGGTGAGTCCCGGTGCGTCGATTCTCCCGGGCGCCGACGTCATGCGTGGCGAAGTCATCAGTTCGCCTCCTCGGTGGTCTCGATGCCCATCCACACCGGTCTCCCGGAGTCGGTCCGCTCTGCGAGATCGGCCAGCACGGAGTCGATCGACTTCGGCGTGACATCTCCACCGCAGACACCGGTGAGATACCCCTGCACCAGCAGCTCATCGCGGTGTCCCTGGAATGCGGCGCGCACATCGTTCCAGAAAATGCCGCCGACACCGGCAGCGTAGTTTCGGTCGAGAACGCCGATCTTGTGAGCCGCGCGGCAGGCGTAGCGGATTGCCTCTTCGGGGAGTGGACGGAACATCTTGATCTTGACCATGCCAACTCGCTCACCGACGGCACGCTGCCGGCGAACGATCTCTCGGACGGTTGTGGCAATGCTGCCGGAGGTAACGAGGATGAGCTCGGCATCCTCGGTCTCGAAGGCTTCGATGCTGTCGCCGGGGTCGCGACCGAAGGTGGCGATGAACTCGTCGCGTGCCTGAGCGAAGACGTCATTGGTCCGAGCGAGGGCTTCGTCGATCTCGAGTCGCTGCGAGAGCGCCTCGTGCGGCCAGACCAGGCCGCCAATGGTCTTCGGCTCATCATGCCGCAGCCGGTGTGGAAGCTCGAGCGGTGGCAGATAGCTATCGACGAGGGATTGCTCCGGGAGCTCGGTCTCGCCCATGGTGTGAGAGACAATGAAGGCGTCCATCGCGACCAGGACCGGCAAGAGCTGGCGTCGATCCTCGGCGATGCGGAAGGCCATGAGAGTCGCGTCCAGGACTTCCTGGTTTGATTCACAGTAGAACTGTAGCCAGGGGAAATCGCGCAGCATGAGCGTGTCGCCCTGGTCCGCCCAGATGTTCCACGGCGGTCCGAGTGTGCGATTCACGGCAACCATCACGATCGGCAGCCGGTAGTAGCCGGCGACCATGATGTTCTCCACCATGTAGGCGAGGCCGTTGGCCGAGCTGGCGGTGAACGAGCGGGCGCCCGCCAGGGAGCCACCGATCGAGACGCCCATGGCGCTGTGTTCGCTCTCGACCGGCACGACGCGTCCTTTGGTGAAGGGAAACTTCGCCACGTACTCGACGATCTCGGTCTGCGGCGTGATCGGATAGATGCCGCAGACGGCACCGCGCGCGACTCGGTTCGCTTCTCCGGCGGTGCTCAGCGCATAGCCGGCGGCGTGGTTTCCAGTGACGATCTCGGCGGGCATCCTTCGAGACTCCTCTAGAGTTGGCTCATGAAGATGACGTTTCGCGGGCACTCGGAGGCGCAGACCGAACAACCCTTGCAGAAGGAGTAGTCGAAGACGTAGTCCGAGCCGACGCGCTTGAGCACGCCTTCGGGGCAGTAGGTGACGCAGCGATCGCATTCGTTGCAGACGCCGCATGAGAGGCATCGCTTCGCCTCGTTCGTGTCGTCGAGCCCGGCGTGAACTTCGTCGAAGGTCGTGATGCGAGAGTGAGCCGCCAGCTCGACGCCCTTCAGCGATGGCTGACGTTCGAAGAGATGGAGCTTCATCGCATCGGCATTGATCACTTCGTCTTTCCACACGTCGACCTGTCGCCTGGACACTGCATGTTCGCGGCGGTCGGCAAGC
>JAOTUP010000336.1 GCA_029863825.1 Acidobacteriota bacterium
TACCACTACCGGCAACGTCCGCAACTACGCACTTTTCTTCCTCCTCGGAGTGCTCGTGCTCTGCTGGTGGCTTTTGAGCTGAGGCGGCAGTGGATACGCTCCTGCATCTTCTGACTTCGCCTTCGCTGACCCTCCTGGTCTTCTTCCCGACCTTGGCGTGCCTGCCTCTGGTGTTCTTCAAGGCGACCGCCGAGGGCGCGGTGAAGCTCTACACCTTGACCGTTTCACTCATCTATTCGGGCCTGACCGCGCTGGTGATCCTGCGCGCCTGTGAGACGGACGGGTCGTTCTCAATCATGCGCGATGTCACAGCCGATGGAGGCCCGATTCGCTGGATCGAGCGCTTCGGTATCTCCTACGACCTGTACATGGACGGCATCGCGATGCCTTTGGTCGCACTGACCGCCCTCCTGCTGCCGCTCGTAGTGCTCGGATCGTGGATCGGGATCGGCAAGCACTGGAGAGGCTTCGCGGCTTCTCTCTTGCTCTTGACGACGGGCATGGTGGGCACCCTTCTGGCTCGTGACCTGTTCCTGTTCTACGTCTTCTGGGAGATCATGCTGGTACCGATGTATTTGCTCATCGGCATCTGGGGGGGTGATAGGCGAATCTACGCAGCGATCAAATTCTTCCTCTACACGATGACCGGGAGTCTGCTCATGCTCCTCGCCATTCTCTGGATGGCGTGGACCCGCTACGAGCTGGCCGGATCTTGGTCGTTCGCCTATGAAGACCTGCTGGCCCTCGAGCTCCCACTCGAGCACCAGATGTGGTTGTTAGCCGCCTTCGGCCTGGCGTTTGCGATCAAGGTTCCACTGTTCCCATTTCACACCTGGCTTCCCGACGCCCATGTCGAGGCCCCCACCGGAGGCTCGGTCATACTTGCAGGGGTCCTCCTGAAGCTCGGCACCTACGGCCTTCTCCGCTTCGCTCTTCCCTTCTTCCCCCACGCTGCCATTGAGATGCGGTGGATTCTCGTTCTTCTGGCGGTCATCGGCATCATCTACGGCGCTCTTGTGGCGTGGCGTCAGGAGGACCTGAAGCGACTCGTCGCCTATTCCTCGGTCGCCCATCTCGGATTCGTCGTCCTCGGGCTGGCGGCCTTCGATCTGCTGGCCTGGCAGGGGTCCCTTCTCCAGATGGTCAACCATGGCCTATCGACCGGCGCCTTGTTCTTTCTTGTCGGCATGCTGTACGACCGCCGCCATACCAAGCTGTTCAGCGAGTTCGGCGGTCTTGCCAAGGTGATGCCGTGGTTCGCTTTTCTGCTCGTCTTCTCCACCCTCGCCTCAGTCGGATTGCCTGGCCTCAACGGCTTCGCCGGCGAATTCCTCATCCTCACCGGGAGCTTCCGAGCAGGCCTCGTGTGGCCGACGGTGATCAGCGCAGCGGGTGTCATCCTCGCTGCCGTCTATCTTTTCAAGATGCTTCATCTGACGCTCTGGGGACCCATCACCAAGGACGAGAACAAAGCCTTGAAGGACCTCTCAGTCCGCGAGATCATCCTTATGGCGCCCTTGTGCCTGCTCATGCTGGCGATCGGTGTGGCTCCGAGGGCGTTTCTCGCGCCAATGACACCACCACTCGAGGCGACGCTTGAGACGCTGCAGGCCATGGCTGCTCGCACGCCGCCGGTTCGTCCCGGACTGGCACCTCCCAGTGATCTCGAGGCCTGGCCAGACACAGGCACCGCAGCCGACGCGAGACATCCCCCTCGGAGGTCGCAGCCGTGACGGAGAGTATCTACAGAATCTCCGAAGCCGACATCGCCGGCATTCTCTCGGAGCTGATACTGGTCGGTGCTGGCGTTCTCGTGCTGCTTTTCGACGGCTTCGTTCGCCGCGGCAGTCGATGGGCTATTCCTACGTCGGTTCTCGCTGTCGCCGCGGCGGGTTATTTTCGCTGGGAGTTCTCGACTCGTCGGGAGAGCTTCGGCGGGCTTCTCGAGTCGAGTGCGGTGACTTCAGGCGTCGGCCTGATCATCCTTCTGGCCACCGTTTTGGCGCTCCTCGCTTCGGCCGGCTACCTGCAGCGCCAGAAGCTGCGACCGGCCGAATATGCAGCGCTGATCCTCTGGGCGGCGGCGGGCCTCCTCTTGATGGTTCGAGCGACCGAGCTTCTGACGCTCTTTCTCGCGCTCGAGCTTCTCTCCGTATGCCTCTACGCGCTGGCCGCCTATCATCGGCGGCTCACGGTCTCGCTCGAGGCAGGCATCAAGTACTTCTTGATGGGCGCATTCGTTAGCTCCTTCATTCTGCTCGGAATTGCCCTCTTGTACGGCGCGACCGGCAGTACCGACCTGGGACGAATAGGCGCTGCTGTGGCCGGCGAGGGTTTGTCGGCCATCGGCACGTTGGGTGTCTTGTTCCTCGTCTGCGGATTCGGCTTCAAGATGAGCTTGGCGCCCTTTCACGCGTGGGCGCCGGACGTCTATCAAGGTGCTCCGACGCCGTTCGTGGCCTTTTTGTCCGTAGCCCCGAAAGCCGGAAGCGCCATCGTATTGATCCGACTCCTCGAGGTCCTCTCTTCCACAGACATCGCAGGCCGCTGGCCGGAAGTCATCGCCGCCCTCGCTCTCCTGTCGATGGTCGTTGGCAATGCTCTGGCGCTTGCGCAGCGGGATATCAAGCGCATGCTGGCTTACTCCGGCATAGCTCACATGGGATACCTGCTGGTGCCGCTTGTTGGCTTCGATCGTGCGGGCTACGAAGCAGTCATTGTCTATCTGCTCGCCTACGCGCTGATGAACGCCGGCGCGTTCATTGTCGTCTCGCTGCTCTATGAGCGAGCTGGAGAGCAGCACTTGATCTCGGACTTGGGCGGCTGGGGATACCGATTTCCGCTCCTTTCCATCTCTCTGACGGTCTGCCTCTTGTCCCTGGGAGGGATTCCGCCAACCCTCGGATTCATCGGCAAGTATCTGGTGTTCGTCTACGCCCTCGAGCACGGCCACCTCTTTCTGGCACTCGCGGTCGTTATCACCAGTCTGCTGGGCGTCTTCTACTATCTCCGCGTCGTCTACACACTGTACATGCGTCCAGAGATTCGCGACCCGCGGGATCTCCATCTGGACCTCTGGGGACAATTGGCGGCGGTGCTGGCCGCAGTCGGCATTCTCGTGCTGGGCATCTGGCCCGGTCGTCTGTTGTTCTGGGTATACGATGCCGTGCACACCGCATTCTGAGCTCGACGGGCAGGGCTTCATCCACGGCGTGAAGGATGAGATCACGAGATTGACGAGACCGGGAGGAGAAAAGTCTTGACCACGAGCGGCGAGGTCTCACCGCACACCCTTCATCGGCTGTCGATCTACCTTCGCTGCCTGCGAGGACTGCGGGACAGCAACGTTTTACGCGTATCCTCGCAGGACCTCGCAGACCGCTTCGATTTGTCTGCAGCGCAGATCCGCAAGGACCTGGCGCACTTCGGTGAATTCGGGATTCGCGGTGTCGGCTACGATGTCCAACACCTGACTGATCGCCTGCGCAATCTGCTCGGTCTCGATCGCCATCACCCGACCATAGTCG
>JAOTUP010000337.1 GCA_029863825.1 Acidobacteriota bacterium
ATTTCTCGGCATCTGACTCGCCGACGGTATACGTCGCCGCCGATGGAGTTCTGCGCCATCTTCCCTTCGAGCTGCTTCTACCCTCGGACGATTCGAATGGCTCACTGATCGAGCGTACCGAGGTGAGCTACGTCCCCAGCGGATCGATGCTCAGCTGGTTGCGCAAGCGCGCAGCCCAGCGTCACACCGTGGATGACGGCCCCCAAGACGTCCGCGTTTTCGTCAATTCGGGCATCGACAACCAGCACAGTGACACCACATCGCCCATCGGCCTGCTGGTGTCACGCTACAACCTGCGACCGCTCGAAGCGACCAAGCTCGAGATCGACGCTTTGGCACGTCATCTCCCGGGTCGCCGGGAGATCTTCGCCGACGAAGAGGCAACCGAGAGCGCCCTGAAAGCTTCTCCTCGACCGGTCAGCGTGCTGCATCTCGCCGCTCACGCGGTGGTCGACGGGCGCCCGGGCCGTGGTGCGGCAATTCTCCTGCGTCCTGACGCGATGGAGGACGGGTTGCTCCAACCTCGTGAGATCGCCACCCTGGAGCATCAGATCGATCTCACGGTTCTCGCCGCGTGTAGCACCGCGGTGGAGTTGCAGGACAGTGGTGCGCTGTCCACTCTCGCTGGCTCCTTCCTCGCTGCGGGCTCCTCCGCCGTCATGGCCACCCTCTGGGACGTTGGAGACCGCGCGACGGCCGCGTTCATGGAGCAGTTTTACTACCACTTGGGCCGGGGATTGACTCCCTCCGATGCACTCCGTCGGGCCAAGCAACGGCTGCGCGACGACCCCGAATGGAGCCACCCCTCGTTGTGGGCGGCGTACGTCCTCATCGGCGAAGCACCGCCGCTCTTCCGACCGCGACCGAGCGCCCTCCCGTGGATCACCGCAGGAGGCGTTGTTGCAGCGCTACTGCTTCTCGTGTGGCGGCGACGATCTATGTCCTGATTCCAGCAGGGGACGCCGTTAGTCGTCGTTCCCGTCGTCGCCTCCCCCGTCACCCTTCCTGAAGCGAATCGAACCCCGCTCGAATTCATAGGGAAGGATCTCTCCCGACGGAGCCACAAAAAATGTCAGTGAGGCATCGATGCCGACTCTCGAACGAGTTCCCACCGCCACGCTGCGCGACGTTGGGAGTTTCACCGTGAGAATCTCGCCGGGGACCATGTTCCAGGAGTTGTTCGGCGATCTGAACGTTACGAAGACGAGGCCGGGCATACTCCGATCGACGGTGAGCTTGCGCTTGCCGTGCCTCCGTCTCATCTTGACCTTCGGCGTGCCGCTGGCGACGGCCGGATCGTAGGTGAAGCCGATCTGCCCACTTGCCATAGCGACCGGCTCGAAGGTCTCGACGCCGAGCTCCGCCCTCTCGCCGGGCGCGATCTTGTCTCCCTCGGCTTCTGCTTCATAGGGATCCGAAGGGTGCCTGATGCGGAGGCGACCATTCCGAGGCGCCAGGCGGATCGCCGCTCCGGCACTGTCGAAAACCAGCGTGTTGGCTAAGTCGATATCTATCAAGTACTCGTCGCCGGGAGAAACGTCCGGACTGACTCTGAAGTAGACGACCGCCAGTGGTCCGTCCGTCTTGTTGATCGAGGACGACACTGAGGAAAACTCGACGACGATCGTCTGGCCGCTGGCCTCGGCCTCCAGAGAGGCGACACTCAAAGCGTCTTTCTTCTTGGCGAACACCTTCACTCCCTCGAGCGCCGAGAACACTTCCCCGGCTGCGCCGGCCGCCGCCGCGAACGGTTTCGCTTGGGCTGCCCGATCGACGGAACGAGCGCGAAAGCACAACTGTCCTTGACTGATCGGCTTGGTGGCGTATGTTCGAATCACGACGGCCGCCAATCCACCGGGCTCGGCGAATCCGTCGTTGACTCTGAGGGTCAGCGTCTCGCGAGCGTGCGCTGTCGCCGCTCCACTCACTGCCAACGCCAGTGCCACAGCCCCCAGGCCTCTTTTCATCGACTCGCTACATCTACTGTCTCTCATAACGCCTCCGCTGCGGCAGTGTTCACTGTCTCGAAGCTGACCGGTTCCGACCAAGCGATACGCGAACCCGCACTGTCGAGCGCCTCGACGAACCAAAAGTATACGACCGACTCCTGCAGCCGCGCTCGCACCGGCTCAGGAAGCTCAACTGGCGGCGTCGATACTGTCGCGCTCCACAGCGGCGTCTCGTCGACCTCGGTCATGGTCACCCGATACTCGAGAGCCCCTTCGACCTGAAGCCACAGTAGCTGCTCCGGAAAGCTCTCGATCTGTCCCACCGGCGCGACGATGTCGACCGTGCTGCTTCGCGTCGCATCCTCGACTGGTGCTCGCGGCAGGGGCGGTGCTCCGCCACCCATCGAGCGCACAACGATGCCGGCGACAAGAAGAACCATCGCTGCAGCGGCGAGACCGTACGCCCGCGGACTGAGCAATCGAATGACGGCGGGGAATCGCAGGACACGCTGTGCCGCTTGATCGCCGTGCTCCTGACCATCCAACCTTCCCAAGAGCCTCTCGAGATTCGCTTCCAAGGCCGGCGACATTTCCTCCGATGCCGTGTCGAAGGCAACTGCCAAATCACGCTCCGCCGCGCAGGCCGGGCAGTGCTCCAGATGGTCTTTCACCGCTTTGCGCTCCTGCGGTCCAAGCACTTCCCATTCCGCCGCCAGGAAAACCTCCGGCGGCGGACAGTCTCCCTGCTCCCCATAGGCGCGCAGCAGCCACTCGTCGATCGTCGTGCGCTCAATCATCTTTTGCTCACATCAGTTTGCATGGATTGCCGTTGCAGCCAGCGGCCGAACTTGCGGTGGAGCTTTCGCCTGCCGTTGACAATGTAGGCCTTGGCGCCTGACTTGTTGTCGAGACCCAGAAGATCGGTGATGGCCGGTAACGTCATGCCGTCGACGTGGTGAAGGTAGAGGACCTTCGCCTCGAGCGGCTCCAGGTCTCGCGCCATCGCTCGCCTCAGCTCACCAGCGAGCTCCGCCGTCTCCGCTCGTCTCTCGGCATTCGGGGAGTGGTCGACGGGCTCGGGTAGCTCGTCGCCTTCCAGAGACACCGTCGGCCGCCGCCGGGCCGCCACGCCACGATTGATCGCCAGCCGCCGGGTGATGGTGTAGAGCCAGGTCGAAAAACGGCTCTGTTCGCGGAATGTGTGCAGACGCTCGTGGACTCGGAGAAAGACGTCCTGCGTCAGGTCCGCGGCCTCGTGGTCGTTGCCGGTGAACCGTCGACACCACAAAGAGACCTTTGGGTAAAAGCGCCGGAAGAGAATCTCACGGCAGGCCGAGGCCGCAGGCTCCCGACCCTCGCGGATCGCCGCCGCCAGCGCCTCGTCGCTCTCGAGCTCGAAATCCATCTTCCGATGCGTCGATCGGCGCCCCGAACCCATCTCGCCAGGTCGGCGTGCAACTGGCTCCAAGAGACGAGCCCCGCACAAAAGAACCGACGACGCGACCTCGAGCCTATACGATACCGAAAGTGAGCCGACCATTTTCGTCACAATCCTCGAGAAGT
>JAOTUP010000437.1 GCA_029863825.1 Acidobacteriota bacterium
AGGGCGGCAAACTGCTGGAGGATCGCGTGATCGCTCGTGCGGGCGGTGACTTCGTGACCGTGGAGCGCGACCGTATCGACTACATGGACATCAGCCCCAAGCAGTTGGTCTCCGTCGCTGCGGCTCTGATCCCATTCCTCGAGCACGATGACGCGAACCGCGCGCTCATGGGTTCCAACATGCAGCGCCAGGCAGTGCCGCTGCTGCGCAGCGAGTCCCCGATTGTCGGTACCGGGCTCGAAGATCGTGTGGCGGTAGACTCCGGCGCGGTCGTGCAATGCCAGCGAGGAGGCATCGTCGACTCGGTCGATTCAGAGCGCATCATCGTCCGCGTTGAAGGCGAGGACGCGGAGACTGGCGAGGCCAAGGACTTCGGTGCCGACATCTATCAGCTCACCAAGTTCCGGCGCTCGAACCAGAACACCTGTATTACCCAGAAACCACTGGTGGAGGAAGGTTTGCGGGTCCGCAAAGGCGACGTCCTTGCCGACGGTCCCTCGACGCAGGAGGGTGAGTTGGCGCTTGGACGTAACGTCCTTGTCGGCTTCATGCCGTGGCGCGGCTATAACTTCGAAGACGCGATTCTGGTTTCCGAGAGACTAGTCAAAGACGATCTCTTCACCTCGATCCACATCGAGGAATTCGAAATCGAGGCACGAGACACGAAGCTCGGCCCGGAAGAGATCACGCGTGACATTCCGAACGTTTCCGAGGCGGCGCTCAAGGACCTGGACGACAGCGGAATCATCCGCATCGGCGCGACGGTCAAGCCGGGGGACATCCTCGTCGGCAAGGTGACACCCAAGGGGGAGACGCAGCTGACGCCTGAGGAAAAGCTCCTGCGAGCGATCTTTGGTGAGAAGGCAGGCGACGTGCGGGATGCGAGCCTCAAGGTGCCGTCGGGCATCGAGGGAACGATCGTTGACGTGAAGATCTTCTCTCGCAAGGGCGTCGAAAAGGACGATCGTGCGCAGCAGATCGAATCCTTCGAAGTCGCTCGGATGGAAAAGAACATCAAGGATCAAGTGCGGATTCTTACCGAGGAGCGCAATAAGAAGATCACCGACCTGCTCGCCGGTCAGAAGGTCAAGGCGGCGGTGAAGAGCCGAAGCGGAGAGAGTCTGGCCAAGCGTGGACAGGCAATAAGCAGACCGGTCCTCGAGTTGCTGACACGCCAGGAGATCCTCAAGCTGCCGATCGCGGACTCCGGACTGCTGCAGACCGTGAGAAGTGTTTACAAGAAGACCGACTCCTATATTGACGTGCTCTACCGTGTCAACGAGGAGCGCGTGAAGGACCTGCAAAAGGGCGACGAGCTGCCGCCGGGAGTTATCAAGCTGGTCAAGGTGTTCGTGGCAATGAAGCGCAAGCTTCAGGTAGGCGACAAGATGGCCGGCCGTCACGGCAACAAAGGTGTCATCTCGAGAATCCTCGCAGAGGAAGACATGCCGTATCTGCCCGATGGCACTCCGGTGGAGATCGTGCTCAATCCGCTCGGTGTGCCGAGTCGCATGAACGTCGGTCAGATCCTCGAAACGCATCTTGGATGGGCCGGCCGCGTGCTCGGCCTCAGATTCGCGACACCGGTGTTCGACGGAGCAAATGAAGCGGATCTCAAGGAGTACATGCGTCGGGCGGGTTTGCCCAGTTCGGGCAAGACCAGACTCTCCGACGGCATTACCGGCGAAGAGTTCGAGCAAGAGGTGACCGTGGGGTATATCTACATGCTCAAGCTCTCGCACCTTGTGGACGACAAGATTCATGCTCGCTCGATCGGTCCCTATTCGCTCATTACCCAGCAGCCGTTGGGGGGAAAAGCTCAGTTCGGAGGTCAGCGGTTCGGCGAGATGGAAGTCTGGGCGCTCGAAGCCTATGGCGCGGCCTACACGTTGCAGGAGCTGCTGACGGTGAAGAGCGACGACGTGGAAGGCCGGAGCAAGATCTACGAGGCGATCGTCAAGGGAGAAGTCCCCGAGGATCCCGGCCTGCCCGAGTCGTTCAATGTCCTTGTGCGTGAGCTGCAGAGCTTGTGTCTCGACGTGGAGTTGATGCAGGTCTAGGGCGGCCGAGTGTCGAGCCCGAAACGAAAAGGCTAGGAGGAACTACATTTGCAACCCCTACGATCTCTAGATAGGCCTCAGGCGGTCAGAGACTTCAACGCGATCAAGATCGCCGTTGCTGCGCCGGAGAAGATTCGTTCCTGGAGCTTCGGTGAGGTGACCAAGGCAGAGACCATCAACTATCGGACTTTCAAGCCCGAGCGGGATGGTCTCTTTTGCGCCAAGATCTTCGGGCCGATTACGGACTGGGAGTGCGTGTGTGGCAAGTACAAGCGGATGAAGCACCGTGGTGTCATCTGCGACAAGTGTGGTGTCGAGGTGACGCGGTCGCGGGTGCGGCGCGAGCGCCTGGGACACATCGAGTTGGCGGCGCCGGTCTCCCACGTCTGGTTCTTCAAGGGGCTGCCCAGTCGCATCGGGCAGTTGCTGGATCTGTCGCTACGGGATCTCGAGCGCATTCTCTACTTCGAGAGCTATGTTGTTGTCGATCCCGGCGACACGGAGCTGGAAGAGGGCGAGCTCGTGACCGAGGAGCGATTCCGCGAGTTGCGGCGTGAGCACGGGAACGATGCATTCGAGGCGCGAATGGGTGCCGAGGCCATCAGGGAGCTGCTGTCGCG
>JAOTUP010000339.1 GCA_029863825.1 Acidobacteriota bacterium
CGACGCGGCGAGCCCGAGCCCGCACGAACGCGGACCACTCGACCCTCACCACTCACCAGTGCAACTTGCAAGCCCAGCAGCGATCACCGACTTGCATCTTGCAGGCCCGGCACCCGCTGTCTCTTTACAGTCCCTGGCTCTTGAGCCAGTCGACCGCCTTGGCGATCGACGGATACGGGCCGGTGTGGACTGCGCCTCGGCCGGGTCGGTAGTACTCGCCGTGGTAGCCGCCGCTTCGATCCCGGCGAATCGACGTCGGGCCGGCGCTCGAGTTGATCCCGGAGTACCACACCAGGGCGGCAACATCTGCCGAGCTCAAAGAGCCGCCGCTCGAAAGACCGCCCCTCTTTTTTTCGTAGTCCGCTACGGCTTCGGCGATGGTGTTGCCGTAGCCGGCGGTCCCTGGGTTGAGGCTGCCGAGGCCGTCGCCGAGCAGGGTATTGGGACCAACGACTGTCCACTTCCTCGGCTGGTCGCCCTTGAATCGCCAGAGCTGTGACGGCTTCGAGCCGATGAGGAGTTTCGCAGCGGCAACCTGATCGGCGGAGGAGAGCCCACCTGTCGGCCTTGGGTTGTCCGGGCTCGGCGAGCCTCCTTCGACGTCCGGGTCGCTGGCGAAATCGGGCTCGCCGATGGTCGAGACCACGCCGCTCGCTTCAGCGTGGTCGGTCCGGGAGGACTTCTTTCTCAAGCGCGGCATGTCCGCGAAAACGAAATCGAACTCGACGACATCGCCCGCTACGAGATCTTCCGCCTCTTTGCACTTTTTGAACTCGCCTTTTCGAATATTGCCGGAGAAGTTCAGTGTCTCGACACTCTCGTCTTCGCGCGTGATTCGCGCCTCGACCGTCACCTGGCCTTGGTTCTCCTTCGCGAGCGTGTGGCGGTAGGCTGGGCACACAAGGGGCGTCTCGGCGTCCCGCGGCATGATGATCATCTTGGTGAATTCCGCCGGGTGCTTTTGCTTGTCTTTGTCCGCTTGGAAGTTGAAATTGGCCGAGTGGAGCCAGCCACCATCTTCTTCGGTCAGCGTCACGCCGACCGTGTCGAGTGGCAGAGGAAAGCCGTCTGCAACAGCCACCGCGTAAACGTTGACGTGATCCGTACGACTGTTCTTTCGCTTCAGTCGCAGCATGTTCTGGAACTCGAACTCGAAGACCAGCGTGTCATCGACCGCGAGGTCGGCAATCTGGTCGGCTTTGGTGCACTTGAGGACGCTGTTCTTGCGCACCTTCTCGGCGATTCTCAGCGTCTCCTGGGTGCCATCCTGCCGGTTGATCTCGATTCCGACGGCGACCTTGCCCCGGCTTCTCGTGAGCGTGTTGTCGTAGGCAACGCAGATCCGCGGTGCTTCGACGTCCTGGCTGATGCGAATGGTGCGCGTCAATGTCAGCGGATGCTTCTGATTGTTCTTTTCCGCTTGGAACACCGAATGGCCGATGTGCAGCGAATCGCTGGCGACAGCCGGCGCGGCGGCGGCTATCAGAAACGTCATGGCAAATAGACCGGTGCTAATCTTCTTCATAAGTGCAATCCTTCCTTCCGGCCTGAGACCTCGGGGTCATCGGGTTCCCTCGAGGCTCCGAGCCGCTCTCTGATCGGCGTATCATAGCCTCTGTGCGAGGGAGACGCGATTACGGGGCACGTGACGGGCCCGAGGTGGCCCCGAAGGAGTTTGTCATGAAGCTCGAAGACCTGATGACTGCTGGGGTTGTCGCCGTCAAGGAATCCGAGACGCTGGGCGAGGCGCAGGACCGGATGGAGTCGCTCGACATTCACGCGCTGCCGGTAACGGACGCCTTTGGGATACTTGTCGGCATCGTGACCTCGGAGGACCTGTTGCGAGGCCACGAGCCGACGCTTCCGGTCTCGCGGGTCATGACGAGCCCAGTGCACACCCTGCCACCGGATGCCGAGGCGGTCCAGGCCGCAGAGATCATGCGCGAGCACCGCCATCACCACGTCGTCGTTCTCGCCAACCAGCGGATCGTCGGCATAGTGAGCTCACTCGATCTGCTGAAGCTGCTGGCGTAGCGGCAACTTCGGGCCGGGGGTCGGGAGACGAGCGAGGATCGGCGTACACAACAGGCCGCATGGGCTTCGAACGAGCATGACGCGAACGGGATCTAGTCGCCGTCTCTGGACGGCGAGACGCGCATGTCCCTACGCCGACACCTCCTATCGCGATGTCGAGACGTACTTGAAGGACAACAAGCTGCTGTAGGGACGCGCCCCTGGGTGCTGGCGGACGCTTAGCGGCCTTCCGGAGGCGTCCGCGTCACTCGAGCGAAGGGTCTCCCACATGATCGAGCCACTCGAGGGCTCTACTCACCGCCGGGATTGACCACCGAAGCGGCGCGCATTCGTAGTGGGCCCCGGAACATGCATCTTGCAGGCCTGGCACCGCAGGCGCTCGTATAATCGACGTCATGGAGCGCGGCGTTGCTTCCGGAGTCGGACGGTTCTTCCTTGCCACGCTGGCGAGCGGTGGCGTTGCAATGGCGTTGCTCTCATGCGACCCGGGGGAGTCCGACGATTCGCTCACGGACGGGATCCCGGACGACGTCGCGGGATGGATCGCCAGCGACGAGGTGTCCGTCTACGACCCGGAATCGATCTTCGATTACATCGACGGCCACGCCGAGGTCTACTTGGCCTACGGGATGAAACGGTGTCTGGCGCGGCGGTACTCGGGGCCCGACGGCGAGGCGGACATCGTGCTCGATCTCTTCGAGCTTGCCTCACCGGCCGATGCCTACGGTGTTTTCACCCACGACCTGGACGGCGACACGGTGGGGATCGGCACGGCGTCGCTCATGCGCTACGGCTGGCTGTCTTTTTGGCAGGGGCCGTACTTCGTGTCGATCGTGGCCGAAGGCGAAAGCGAGCGCTCGACCAAAGCGGTGCTCGAGCTGGGCCGGGCGACGGCGGTGCTCTTGCCGACCGAGGGCGCAGTTCCGGCCATCGTTGCCGCGTTGCCGGCTGCCGGACTGGATCCCCGGTCGGTGCGGTTCCTGCGCCATCCGCAGATTCTCAATACGCATGTCTGGGTCGATGAAGAGAATCTGTTTCAGCTCGGGCCCGAGAGCGCTGCGGCGCTCGGGACGTATGCACGGCAGGAAGGCACGGGCCACCTCTTGCTGGTGGAATACCCGAGCGTGGAGATCGCCGAGAGCGCTGCGACCGCGTTTGCCGATCGCTTTCTCGGCGGCGGTGCCGCCGACGGTCCTGCACCGGTCGAGGATGGCGGCTGGTACGGCATGCGGCGTGCCGGAGAAGGGCTGGCCGCGGTCCTCGCTGCCGACTCCGAGATCGCCGTCGATGCGCTCCTTGTCGACGCGCTGGCGTCGCTCGAGGGAAAAGCGCCATGAGCGACACTGGTCGGCGCATGAGTCGCAGGGCGCTCTTGCAGAGCGGCGCGACCTGGGTGACGGCTGGTCTCTTCGGCTCGTTGCGCCGCGCCGCATCGAGCGAGAGGTCGAGCCGTGCCGTCCTCA
>JAOTUP010000340.1 GCA_029863825.1 Acidobacteriota bacterium
CGGGCCAAGGAGACGGCTATGACCAGCCCTGTTGAATACGAAGGACGACGCGCATTCATCACTGGAGTGACCGGGCAGGATGGATCCTACCTGACTGAGCTTCTGCTGCAGAAAGGATACGAGGTCTGGGGGATGATGCGCCGCTCGTCGTCTGTGAACACCTCGCGCATCAACCACTTGTGCGCAGATGAACGGACCGAGGGGACGCGCTTTCATCTCGAGTGGGGCGACCTGAACGATGCATCCTCGCTGAATCAGATTCTGAAGAAGATCCGGCCGCACGAGATCTACAACCTCGGCGCGCAGTCGCACGTCAAGGTCTCTTTCGACATCCCGGAGTACACGGCCGACGTAACCGGCGTGGGTACGGTGCGCCTGCTCGAGGCCATGCGCGAATTGGGGCTCGAGGCCCGTATCTACCAGGCTTCCTCGTCGGAGCTGTTCGGCAGAGCGGTGGAAACTCCGCAAACCGAGAAGACGCCTTTCTATCCACGCAGCCCCTACGCCGCGGCCAAGGCATTTGCCTTCTACATCACTCGAAACTATCGCGAGGCCTACGGGATGTTCGCCGTCAACGGCATCCTGTTCAATCACGAGTCACCGCGCCGGGGAGAGTCTTTCGTCACCCGCAAGATCACTCGCGGCGTCGCCGACATCCATCTGGGTCGGATGGACTGCCTCTTTCTGGGTAACCTCGACGCCCAGCGCGACTGGGGTCATGCCCGTGACTACGTCGAGGCCATGTGGCTCATGCTGCAAGCCGATGCGCCTGAAGACTACGTCATCAGTACCGGCGAGACCCACTCTGTGCGGGAATTCTGCAACTTGGCATTTGCGCGCGTCGGCACCCGGATCGAGTGGCGGGGAACCGGCGTCGAGGAAGAGGGTGTCGATGAACAGGGCCGTATCGTTGTTCGGGTCGATCCGCGCTACTTCCGGCCAGCAGAGGTGGACTTCCTCCTCGGCGACGCTAGCAAGGCGAAAGAAGAGCTCGGGTGGACGCCGAAGGTGAGCTTCGAGGAGCTCGTCCAGGTCATGGTCGACGCCGACCTGAAGGCGGCCGAGCACAACCGTACCGCGTACGGTGTCGAGACCGACTAGCGCCTTCGCCCCCTAATACGGCCGCCCTCGCAGTATCAGCCGGCCGTTTTCCAGATACGCATCGTCGACATGAACCGCTTCGATCTCGAAAAAGATCGACTGCTCGAGACTCGCAGGAGAGGTGCGCAGCCTCTCGGCCAGGCGAGTGATCGGAAGCCGCACTCGGTTGATCCGCACCTCCAACGTCTCGGGCGCCAGACCCAGCTTCCCGTTGCGCGCCTCGGGCACGCCGCTCAACTCGAGCCCAAAGTCCCCTCCGCTCGCGAGGCCGGCGACCTTCACCAGGAGTTGCACCGCATCGCCAGCCGCGTCGCTCAGCTCTCCAGTCAAAACCGCAGAGTCGAGCTCGAGATCGATCTCGAGCCGCTCCCTGCCGATACCGACGTCCATCCTCCTCATGCCGTCGAGCACTCGATGTCCAGCCGCTGATCGGCCGATCGCTGCCAAAAGCACCGACCGAAGCGCACTGTCGTCGAGGCGAACCGTGGCAACCCTGCCCGCTGACGCGCTGCCGACCATCTCACCCCGGAACGCCGCCAGCACATCGCCGGCTTCCACGAGTTCATCGACAAGGGCCGGCCCCACCGGCGGCGCTGTGTCGAAAGGCGCGGTGGCACGCCATCGCGTGATGGCGAGCGTGACCGCAAAGCCGAGGGCGAATAGCCCGAGACACACGACGATCTTCTTCACTGAGACACCCTGCTGTGCTGCATCTGCGCGCGCCGCGATCTGTGTGGCGCCTGCAACCGACTCACAGTGCTGTCCACACTATAATGCGGCCAGCCGGATGAGCCAGACACCGACTCTTCGCCTCCTCGTCGCCTGCCGCGAGTGCCACCGCCAGTACGACGCGTCGGACTTCGCTCCGGGGTCGCGTTTTCACTGCGACTGCGGCGAAGTGCTCACCGTGGAGACGACGGTTCCGCGCGAAGCCGCAGTGGTTCGATGCTCGTCGTGCGGTGCGCCGCGGCAATCGAACGCCGCTGCGTGCGGTTTCTGCGCCTCTGATTTCACCCTCCATGAGCAGGATCTCAACACTCTCTGCCCGGTGTGCGCAACGCGAATCAGCAACACCGCCCGATTCTGCCACTCCTGCGCCACGCCGATCGCACCGCAAGCAATGGCCGGAGATCGCACCGACAGCGCGTGCCCGAGCTGTGCCGATTCACAGCTCCTCTACAGCCGACCACTCGATGGCGAGAAGCTGTCGATTCTCGAGTGCCACGGCTGCGCCGGCATCTGGATCGGCCACGAGGTCTTCCAGTTGCTCGAAGACAAGGCGCTCGAGAAGGAGGTCGGCTGGAATCCGCTGCGTCCCGGAGGCGCTACCGAAGAGGTTGTGATCCCCTCCCCGGACGGACCGCTGTATCGTCGCTGCCCGACGTGCAGCCAGCTCATGAACCGCACCAACTATGGCCGACGAAGCGGCGTTATCGTCGACATCTGCCACGAGCACGGAGTGTGGTTCGACCACGGCGAGCTGGCTCGAATCCTGAGATGGATCCGCGACGGCAGCTGGACGAAATCCGAGCGCCAGAAGATTCTCGAGGACGCTGATCTCGAAGCCGCTCGGCGCGTCGCAAGAGCGCCGATGCGCAGAACGTCCACTCTCCCAGCCTACGGAACCGGGCCGGCGACGCTCGCTCGCCTGATCACCTACATCCTGCACGCTCTCCTCGATCGGTAACCCGCGGCACGACTCCGAGCGGCTTGTGCCGGCCGGACTCTCAGGTGGCTCAGCTCACGGGTGTGACGGAAGGCCGGGCGGAGCGTGACCGGCGGACACGTCGACGCGGCGGCCGCAGTCCCCGTCGGTCCCGGTGGCACGCTCTCGCGCAGGCCCAATGATCGGAGGACGACGGCCCGGGACCAGGCTACTTCGCCTTGCTTCCGGCCTTCTGCTTGTCACCGGCGACAGGCGCCACCACCATCACCATGCGACGTGACTCGAGATTGGTGCGCGATTCGACAATGCCGATATCTTCGATCTCGCGCGCCAACCCGTCGAGGATCTCAGCCCCCAGCTCGGGACGCCGAAGCTGACGGTAGCGGAAGAAGACGGTCACTTTGACTTTCTTGCCTTTGGCCAGGAACTCCTTGACCTTGGAGGTCTTGCGCGCCATGTCATGACGGTCGATATTCGGTCGGTACTTGACCTCCTTGACCTCGATGACGTGGGTCTTCTTGCGCGCCTCGCGAGCTTGCTTTTCCTTTTCGTACTTGACCTTGCCCCAGTCGAGGATTCGCACGACGGGGGGATCCGCCGTCGCCCCAACCTCGACAAGATCGAGCCCGGCGCTTTCGGCTCGCTGACGTGCTTCTTCTATCGGGACGATCCCGACCTGAGTGCCGGTTTCGTCGATGAGCCTGACCGGGCTCTTGCGGATGC
>JAOTUP010000341.1 GCA_029863825.1 Acidobacteriota bacterium
CGCTCGTGGACCAGTCCTCTGCCGGCTCGCATCTCGATTCGCACGGGCGCGCCGGTCTTGCCTCTGTTCGCCGTTCCCCTCGCCGGCGGCAAGTATCGCCTCCGGGTGCACCAGCCCATCTTCCCTGACGCCAGCAGAGGAGATGTGGGAGAGTTGACGACGCGCTATCTGGCAGTCATCGAGGAAGAAATCCGCGCCCGACCGGCGCAGTGGCTCTGGATGCACGATCGATGGAGACGACATTGAGACCAATCAGGTGCCTGGTTGTCTCTGCGAACTGGGTTGGCGACACGGTCATGGCGCTACCGGTTCTCGATGCCCTGAGCGCTGCCGGGCGACAACTCACGGTGCTCGCCCGCCCGCATCTGCATCCGCTTCTGGCTCTCTCGCCGGCCGTCCACGCACTGCTGGAGACCGCCCGCTCGAATGGCGAGACGGTCCAGCGGCTTCGAGCTGGAGCGTTCGAGGAGGCGATTCTTCTTCCCAACTCATTCCGCTCGGCTTGGCTCGTCCACCGGGCGAGAATCCCTTCCCGATGGGGTTACCGCGCCGACGGTCGATCGTTGCTGCTGCGCCCGGCGGTTCACCGTCCCGCAGTGCAGCTCCACCAGCGGCAAGACTATGACCGGCTGCTGAAGCGAATGGGCGCGTCGCCGGTGACCACGCACCCCGAACTCATCGTCAGCGACGCAGCGTCCAAAACAGGCGACTCTGCACTCCGACGCGCGGAGATCGCGATCGACCACAAGTCCCCGCTCGTCGGGCTCTTCGCGGCAGCAGAGTTCGGACCGAGCAAACGTTGGCGTCTGGACCATTTCGCGGCAACCGCCCGCATCCTCGAAGATCCGACCTTCGGCGCCCGGACACTTGTGCTCGCCGGACCCAAGGAAGTATCTCTCGCCAAAGCCCTCAACAACAGGGTGGGCAAGTCTCTTCCTGTCGTCGGCCCCGATCTCGACCTGGCGGCTCTCGCGGCGGTCCTCGCCCGTCTCGACGTTCTCATCACCAACGACTCCGGGCCGATGCATATCGCCGCCGCCGTCGGAACACCGTGTGTCGCACTCTTCGGCCCGACCGACCCGCAGCGAACCGCACCCGTCGGCTCGGGCCACCATGTGCTCTTTACGGGGCGCTGGTGTGCCCCGTGCTTCAGACGCCACTGCCCATTGCTGCATCACCGCTGCATGAAGGAAATCGGCGTTGAAAATGTGATCGAGGCCACTCGCAAGGTCATTGGCTGGCGCAGCGCCGAACAGCACGGGTCCTGAGGGTAGATCAGCTGATCTCGTACAGAGCGTCGCCGCCCTCGACCGGCTCGCCGCGTCTGACGAAGATACGGCTGACGATTCCCGGCCGCCCCGCCTGGATCTCGTTCTCCATCTTCATCGCCTCGAGCACCAGCACTCCTTGGCCGGTTTCGACACGCTGTCCCTCTTCGACCAGGAGCTCGACCACTCGTCCGGGCATGTACGCGTCGACCGTGGTCACCCCATGGTCGTCGCTTTTGCCATGGGTCTTCTCGGCCAACAACGTGAGCGGCTCGAGCACTTCGACATCTTCTCGACCGCCACGACTCGTGACCTCGTAGTGGCCGTTTCGGCGCCGGTGTAAACCGACTTCTGTCTGCCGACCATTGATCAGAAGACTGCGAACAGCCTTCCCGGTTGCCGCCGAGTCGACCTCGTAACGCCGTTCGTCGACCGTCACGAAGTACCCCTCCGGGGCGTTCTCGATAACAACCGACCGCTCACGTCCGCGGTGTCGGACGATCAACTTCACAGCCCGCTCCGCATGGACTCTCGTCGCCCTGTCGCCCGCCATCGGTCGCGGCGTCCGGCCTGATCCGCAGCGCCCGCGGTCGTCCGCGCGCGGGTCTCCATGAAGTCAAGGGCTGCGGCAATCGCCAGCACATCTTCGTCGTCCTGGCTTGCCACCCGCAGCTCTCCGGCGGAGAGCTTCCGATCCAGCATTTCGATGTCCATCCTGCCAGCCCGAAAGTCACTATCCCTCACCAGCACTCGGTACAGAGGGATCGTCGTCTGCACGCCCTCGAGGCGCAGTTCATCAAGTGCCCGCGCAAGGCGATTGAGCGCCTGTTCGCGATCTCTTCCCCAAACCACCAGCTTTGCCAGCATCGGATCGTAAAAGATCGACACCTCGATTCCCTCATAGATGCCGCAGTCATTGCGCACACCCGGGCCAGCCGGTAGTCGCAGGAATTCGATCGTCCCCGGCGAGGGCACAAATCCTCGGTAGGGATCTTCAGCGTAAAGACGCACCTCGACGGCGTGACCGCGCGGCCGCACGTCATCGAACTCGGGGCCCAAGGGCAACCCTTCAGCCACGTCGAGCTGCGCCTTGACGAGATCGAGGCCGGTCACCATCTCGGTTACAGGGTGCTCGACCTGCAATCGCGTGTTCATCTCGAGGAAGAAGTATCGGCCGTTGCTATCGAGAAGGAACTCCACCGTACCGGCGCTGCAATAGGACACTGCCTGCGCCGCACGCACCGCCGCCGAACACATCTCAGCTCTTAACTCCGAGCCAACGACAGGAGACGGGGCTTCCTCGACGACCTTCTGATGCCGTCGCTGAATCGAGCACTCCCGCTCCCCCAGCGCCACGACCTTGCCATGCACGTCGCCGATGATCTGGACCTCCACATGGCGCGGGCGTTCGATGTACTTCTCGGCATACACACTGTCATCGCCGAAACTGGATGCGGCTTCGGACCGCGTCGCACGAAAGGCTGCCGCCAGCTCATCCGGACGGCGTACCAGCCGCAGCCCTTTCCCGCCGCCGCCGGCCGACGCTTTGAGCATCACGGGGTATCCGATCTCGGCGGCAGCCGCTATCGCCTCCTCCAGGTTGACCAATGGTCGATCACCTCCGGGAACAACCGGCACACCAGCGGCATTCATCAGCTTGCGACTCTCGAGTTTCGAACCCATGGCCGCAAGCGCTGCCACGGGCGGCCCAACGAACCGGATGCCTGCCTGCTCGCATTGATCGGCGAACTTAGCGCTTTCGGCGAGAAAACCGTATCCGGGATGCACCGCATCGGCACCGATCGTCTTTGCCAGATCGGCGATCGCCTGTCCGCGAAGATAGCTCTTGGCCGACGGCCCGGGACCAATGCAATATGCTTCATCAGCGAGAATGACCGGCAGTCCCTTGCGGTCCGCCTCCGAGAAGACGACCGCTGTCTCGATGCCCCGCTCCTTTGCCGCCCTCAGCACGCGCACGGCGATCTCGCCGCGGTTGGCGATCAGGAGCCGGTCGATCACGCGCCCATCATGGTCGCAGATCGGCCGAGCAGACCAATGGTCGCGCCGGGTGGCTGGATCAAGCGCCGAGCGCCTCTCGGTAGAACTCCGCAGACTGGTCTGGGTCCGAGACCCACAGCACGGCATGGCGGAGTCCGAGCGTGGCCAACTCAGGCGTCCCAACCGGACAGGACTTCGAT
>JAOTUP010000342.1 GCA_029863825.1 Acidobacteriota bacterium
GCGTCTCCTCTCGGCGTATGCCGGTTTCGAAGTCGTAGATCGGCATGTCGATGCCGTGACCGGCGTCGAGCGCTGCCAGATGCTCGTTGATGAGCTGCAGGTCGAGCGCCTCGGGCGTCTCGAAGTCGTAATCTCCAAACTCGTCCTTGGGATGGAGCTCGAGGTCGAAGAAATAGTTGTCGAGCGCTAGTGGCAGGACGTGGAGGCCCTCCTCCTCGAGTCGCTCGGACACCTTGTTCATGGTCGTGGTCTTCCCCGAGCTCGAGGGGCCGGCGACGATAATGAATCTGAGTTCCTCCCGGCGCTCCAGGACGGCCTTGGCGCAGCGGTCGAGGATCGACTCGTAGTGGGCGTCGGCCGCGGCGATGAGATCCGCCAGTCGTCCGTCTCGAATGATCCCATTCAAGCCTTCGACGGTCTGGCAGCCGTGATCGACCGCCCAGTCGAGGGCCTGCCACATCGCCTTGTAAGGGATATTCTCGATCTGTGCGCTTCTGACGCGCGAGCGCATGCGGGCGCGCTCGTGGCGGTAGACGATGAACGTCTTGGCGACCTCGGGATAGCCGGAGCGGATCAGGACTCGCTCGACGATATCTTGAGTGTCCTCGACGGTCGGCATCTCACTGGCGGAATAGGTGCCGCTGACAGCAGCCACCACCTCATCTGTCAATCGCTCGGCGAGCCCGCGGTCGTGCGTGCCGACAGCGGCCGACGCTTTGTAGATGGCCACTTCGATCTTGGCGCGGTCGAAGGGCACGACTTCGCCGGAGCGTTTGACGATGCTGGATAGCGGTTCGGTCACCGAGACCTCCTAACGTGCCGCAGTCCGGACTACGCGAGCTTTTCCAGCGTCAGCACCAGCAGTTTCCAAAAGCGTCCCACCGAGTCGATCTTGACCCGCTCGTCAGGCGAGTGCGGAAACTCGATCTGCGGACCGAACGAGATCATGTCCATCCCCGGGCACTTCTCGCCGATGATGCCGCACTCGAGACCGGCGTGGATGGCGCCGACTTCCGGCGCGTGGCCGTACACGTCCTCGCTCAGCGCCTTGAGAACGGTGAGGAGCTCGGAGCTCATGTCCGGCTTCCAACCCGGGTAGCCGTCCTCCTCGATGATCGTCGCGCCGGCGAGCAGGCCTGCCGAGTGAATGCGGCCGCGCAGGGCCTCGAGAGCCGAGTCGACCGAGCTTCGCGTCGAGAGCTTGATGGATAGCTCGTCGCCGGTGGATTTGACCGTGGCCAGGTTGGTGCTGGTCTCGACGAGGCCGGGGATGTCGTAGCTCATGCCTAGAACACCGTGTGGCAGGGTGTCGAGGAGTTGCAACGACCGGGCCGTGCTTTCGAGCGACCAGGCTGCAGCAGGTGCGTTCGCGTCATTGATGGAAAGACTCAGCCCAGGATCGACCGAAGCAAATTCGGCGCGTGCGGCCTCATACTCGGCGGTCACCGTGGCTTCGAACAGGGGGCGATCAGCCACCGGCAGAACGACCACCGCCCGTGCTTCGCGCGGGATGGCATTGTGAGCGCTGCCGCCGGCGAAATCGGCAAGGCGGAGCTCCGTCTCTCGCGCCGCCTTGGCCAGGAAGCGGGAGAGGAGCCGGATCGCATTGGCGCGCTGCAGGTGGATGTCGACGCCGGAGTGTCCCCCCTTGAGACCGGCCAGGTCGAGCGCCAGGGCTGTCGACCCCTCCGGCACCGCGTCGGTGTCGATCGGCAGCAAGAGCTCGGTGTCGGCGCCGCCGGCGCAACCCACGCAGAGCGCCCCTTCCTCCTCGGAATCCATATTGATGAGGCGTCGCCCGATGAGGAGGCTCTCGTCGAGCTCAGAGGCGCCGGTCAATCCCGTTTCCTCGTCGACCGTGAACAGAAACTCGAGTGGGCCGTGAACCAGATCGTCGGCTTCCATAACGGCCAGTGACGCGGCGACACCGATGCCGTTGTCCGAACCGAGAGTTGTGCCGTCCGCAGTCAGATACTCCCCGTCCTGAACCGGCTTGATGGCGTCGGTGGCGAAGTCGAAGTCGACGTCCGAGTTCTTCTCCTGCACCATGTCGAGATGAGCCTGGAGGATCGTCGGCGGGGAGTCTTCGTGACCAGCGGTGCCCGGCTTCCTGATGACGACATTTCCCGCCTTGTCGACCTGATGCTCGAGCCCGGCGGCGTCGGCTTTGGCGACCACGTGTCGGCGGATCGCCTCTTCGTCCTTGGAGGCTCGGGGAACGGCGAGAATCTCGTCAAAGTGCCTCCACACGGCCTTCGGCTCGAACGATTCGACAAAACTCATCACTGACTCCTCTTGGTTTTCCTCACGGTTGGCGCGTACCCGGGGATTCTACTCCGGTCGAAAGGCGGCGAGTGTCGTTTGACGCCCTCTTCGACCGACGGCTACAATTCGCCGAGTCCTTGCCGGTTGTTTCCACTCAGAACTCCCCAGGGAGGGTGTATGTCGAAAAAGCCGTTCACGCCTTTTGTTCCGGCATCGTCCGAGATTGCCGAGCTGACCTTCAAGGCCGTTTTTCTGGGCACCGTGATGGCTGTCGTGCTGGGTGCGGCGAACGCCTACCTGGGCATGAAGGTCGGGCTCACCGTAGCGGCGACATTTCCCGCCGCCGTCGTCGCGATGGCGGGACTGCGTCCCTTCAGGGGTACGATTCTCGAGGAGAACATAGCTCGTACCACGGCTAGTGTCGGCGAGGCCCTCGTCGCGGGCGCCATCTTCACTATCCCCGCCTTCGTCATCAGCGGAGTCTGGGAAGAGATCAAGCTGGTCGAGAGCGCCGTGATCATGTTGATCGGTGGCGTCCTGGGCGTCTTCTTCGTCATCATGCTGCGCCGCACGCTGGTGGAAGAAGCGGACCTGCCGTTTCCCGAAAGTATGGCGGCGGCGGAGATCGTCAAGGCCGGCCAAGGGGGCCAGACCGGCGCCAAATACGTCTTTGGATCAATGGGACTGGCGGCGCTCTGGGAAGTCTTCACCAATCCGCGCGGTCTGACGTTCGTCGCCGATTCGGCGTCGCGCTTTTTCCGCTTCCCGAAGTCTCAGATCGAGCTTTTGGGCGCAAGAGCGGAGTTCACCGGCGGCATGCGGGTCGATTCCCCGGGCGCTCTTCCTGCCCTTCTGGGGGTCGGTTTCATCGTCGGCTACCGCGTTTCTGCGGTGCTGTTTGCCGGTGCGCTTCTCGGCCATCTGTTCCTCGGACCATTGGCGCTTTTCCTGCAGCCGGCTCTCGGGGAGCGAGCAATGGCGGGCGGTACGAGCTGGATGAGTCTGGCCGGCCAGGTGTACGGCCAGCAGGTCAAGCCGCTGGCCGTTGGCGCGATGATTGTCGCCGCGTTCTACACGCTCTACACCCTGCGCACGCAGCTGGCTTCTGGATTGAGGAAGGGATTCACCGAGATCAGCAGCGGCCAGGGCAACAAGGGCAAGAATCGGCTCGAGATCGACCTGAACCT
>JAOTUP010000343.1 GCA_029863825.1 Acidobacteriota bacterium
GGCCAGGTGGTGGTCTTCTTGAGGAAGATATTCGATGTCTCTTTGGCGGTCAGAGACGAGGTCGAGACTCCGGCGTTGGCAATCACCTTGAATGCGGGCGCCTGGCTCTCGGCCCGAGTCGCGGCACCGAGCACGCCGAGAAGCACGAGGGAGGCGAGTGGAATCTTCATTGCCCTATCACTTGTCGGACCCGGAAAGCCCCGCGGTTTCACTTGCCTTTCTCGGTCGCGCAGCGACCCTGGGGCCGAATTCCAGCCGTCGCCCTGGATGGTAATCGGTCCCGCCCCGCTTTGATGCGGACTAGTTCATACTCGACCAGGCGATTGCTGCTCCGCCCGATACACTCCTTGTCCGCTCCATGGCCTATCGCAATCTCGATCCCGCGCACACGCCGCACCGTCCAACGGCGATCTTTCGCTGGGGGATCTGGGAGCCACTCGTTGGAAAGCGCAAGCGGACGCCGAACGGTGATCCGGCGCCGAGCGTCACGCCTGATCTCGCACGGGTGCACGAGGCCTCGACGCGGACGCGCTTGACCTGGCTCGGCCACGCCGGCTTTCTGGTTTCATTCGGCGACCGGCACTTCCTGATCGATCCGCTGCTGTCACGACGGGTCGGCGCCGTTTATCGCAACTTCCTCCCGCCTCCGCTCGAGCCCGGAGACTGGCCGCCCATCGACGCCGTTTTGGTGACTCACAATCACTACGACCATCTCGACCGTATCGCACTGAACGCGGTCCCACGTGACGTCCCGGCGATCGTGCCTCAGGGTCTCGGGCGTTGGTTTCGACGCTGGAGTCCGCGCCCGGTTGAAGAGCTGGCGTGGTGGCAGGCGATCGACATACGTGGCGTCGAGATCAGTATGGTGCCAGCCCGGCATTGGTCCCGCCGTCATGTATTCGACGTCAACCGATCGCATTGGGGAGGCTTCGTGCTGTCGGTCCGAGGCACGTCTCTCTACCACGCCGGAGATTCGGCGTGGTTCGACGGTTTCCGAGAGATCGGTCGCCGCTTCCCCGGCCTCGACATCGCTATGCTGCCGATCGGAGCGTACGAGCCGGGTTGGTTCATGGAACACCACCACCTGAATCCAGAGCAAGCCTGCGACGCGTTTCTCGCCACCGGCGCCCAGCGCTTCGTGCCGATGCACTGGGGCTCGATCCGACTGACCGACGAGACCCTCGCGGAACCAATCGAACGGGTCCGGGCATGGTGGGCGAGAAACACCCCGCAAGACGGCCGGCGCCTGAGCGATCTGGCGGTAGGTCAGACGCTGGTCATCGAGTCGCGACAGCCATCCTTGGTGCCTTCGAGTCCGCCGCCGGTCTGACGAGCGCGAAGGTCTCGGATCTCCGAGGCAAGCGCGGGGACTCGAGCACGACCGAGATGCAAACAGGAAGGGGCGCCAACCGCCGCCTCTGACATCCCGGGACTCTCAGTCCGAGTCGAAAACCGAGTCGAGGAGCGCCTCGAGATCTCCGATGATGTCGACAAACTCGGGAAGCTCAGCCAGATTCAGATACTCCCCGGGATCGATTGAGTGGTCATATAGCTCGATGCCCTCCTCGCCGTCGTTCCATTCGGTGTAGCGCCAACGCCTCGTGCGCACCGAGTGGCCGGCGATGTCGCCTCGCTTCACCTGACTGAAGGAGCCCTGACTCCAGGAGCGACGAGGCTTCCTGATCAGCCGGACGAGGCTTCGCCCCTCGAGGTGATCCGGCGGTTTCCAGCCGGCCAGCTCAACCAGGGTCGGATAGAGGTCGAGCAGTTCGACAGGCCGTGGCGAGCGCTTGCGCCGAGGCTCGATCTGTGGAGCGTAGATCAGGAGCGGAATGTGCCCCGACGGCTCGAACAGCGTGTTCTTTCCCCACCAGTCGTGCTCGCCGAGGTGGAAGCCGTGGTCCGAGGTCACGATAACGATCGTGTCGCGCCAGCCGTCCAGCCGATCAAGCGTGTCGAGGATAAGGCCCAACTGCTGATCGATGAATGACACACCGGCGTAATAGCCTCGCATCAGCTCGCGCCGGGCGCGCTTCTTGAGCTCTCTGAGGATCTCGTCGTTGGGACCTGGAATGGCCAAGGGGACTTCCTGCGAACGGACGGATGGGGGACGACGAAGCTCGAGTCGCGAGAGTTTGTAGAGATCGAAGTAGCGCTCCGGGGCGATAAACGGCGAATGCGGCCGATGGAAACCGACCGCGAGAAAGAAGGGCCTTTGGCTTCCATGCAACTGCTCGAGTGCCTCCACGGCGGCGAGCGCGACCTGGCCGTCGGGCTGGTCGGCATCGGTGCCCCGAGCCGCGAGCCACCGTGCCCAGCCGATCTGACCGCCGGTGACGTTGCGACCTTCGCCGGTGCGCCCGATCTTCGTGCCCCCGGGCTTGAGAGAGAGGTCCCAGGCCTTCGGATCATCCCAGGCCTTGTTTCCGACACCGTGGAATATCTTGCCGATGTTCATCGCGAAGTACCCCTTCTGGCGAAAGAACTCGGGCAACGTGACGATGTCGGGAAGTAGCGTGCGGAAGAACACTTTGTTGTCGAGGATGCCGCTCGAGTCCGGCCTCAGACCGGTGAGCATCGAGGTGCGACTCGGATTGCAGCTTGGGAATTGACTGTGCGCCCGGTCGAAGCGCACACTTCGCGCGGCCAATCTCTCGAAGTTGGGCGACACGACCTGTTCGTTGCCGTAGATACTGAGGTCGGTCGACAAGTCGTCGATCATGATGAGGAGGATGTTGGGACGCCCGGCTGCGGGTACGGCCTCGAGGCTGAGGATGACTGCGATCAGGACTGCAAGGCGCTTCACCATCCATTCACCTCCTCATTCGACAGACCGCACGTCCCAATTGCGCCCGGTCACGACGAGAGCGCTCGCTCGGCGCCGAGCGCTCGGATCGAGATCAACCACTGTAACTGGATTCTCGGCCGACGTCTCGGTTTCCTCTTGGTCGACTGATTCAGCGTCCTCGGCGAGCAGGGGGCAGCGCTCGTCGAGCGCCGTGTCGAGCGCCTGTTCCGCCTCTCAACTTATGGTTTCTCGCGACGCGAGTCCAGGCTTTCATTGTCGGGACGCTGTCCCTGCAACCTGAACACGTTCAAAAACTCTTGACACGAGGCTCGCCAGCCCAATGCCGATTTCATGCGCGCCTTGCGAGAATCGTGGGCCATCCGAATCGGGCTGCCTGCCGCGAAATGGATGCTCGAAGTCGGGGCGTTCTTCATGCGCACCCAAACGGAGCTGATTCTCAAGAGTCGCCGAGTCGTGCCGGGTAGACTCCTGCAGGCGGGGTTCGAATTCCGCTATCCCTCGTGGCCGGAAGCGGCCAGGGATCTGTGCGATAGCTGGAAAGTGGCGAGTCGCAAGGTCGCGTAGGACGGAATCCTCCGGGCCCTGAAGGTCCCGCTGACGAGGCGTGGCGCGCCTTGAAGAGGCCCATTCAGGTTCA
>JAOTUP010000344.1 GCA_029863825.1 Acidobacteriota bacterium
CCTGGGGGTGCCGATCACCCTGCTGTCAGGTGATGACCTGAGTGTTGGAGATCTCGCGCACTTCGATGTCATCGTCGTCGGTAGCCGTGCCTACGAGATCGACAAAGGGTTGCGTGGCAACAACCCGCGACTCCTCGGCTATGTACGAGACGGTGGCACGCTAATCGTTCAGTATCAGCAATACCAATTCATCGAGGGGCGCTTTGCACCATTCCCGTTGGAGATTGCTCGACCTCACGGACGGGTGACCGATGAGACGGCTGCCGTTGCGGCATTGGATTCTGCGCACCAGGTCTTCCGCAGACCCAACTCGATCAACGCAAGCGACTGGGGTGGATGGGTGCAGGAGCGTGGCCTCTACTTTCCGGCCACCTGGGACCCCGCGTATGTGCCGCTTCTCGCCATGAGCGATCCAGGGCTGGAGCAAGAGCGCGGATCACTGCTCGTCGCGCGGTACGGCGCCGGGACGTACGTCTACACGGGTTTGTCATTCTTCCGCCAGCTGCCGGCAGGCGTCGCCGGAGCGATTCGGCTCTTCGTCAATCTCCTCGGCGCCGGGACATGACCAGCGGGTGGAGCAGAGATCTGAAAGGACGGCACGCGTGAGATTCACTACACACCGACGTGGACTTGCTCTTCTGGTGACGCTTACCGCCGGGGTCTTGTCTCTGGCCGCGTGTGGAGATGATCGTACGCCAGTTGTCCTGTACTCACCCCACGGTCGCGATTTGCTGGCGCTTCTCGAGGACGAGTACGAGCGTCTCAATCCTGACGTCGACGTCCGCTGGCTCGACATGGGCTCACAAGAAGTCTTCGACCGTGTGCGCTCCGAACGAGCCAATCCCCAGGCCGACGTATGGTTCGGCGGTCCTGACGTCATCTTCTCTCGCGGTGCGGCAGAGAGTCTGCTGGAGGCGTATCGTCCGTCCTGGGCAATGGAGCTTCCGCCCGAGAGCCGCGACGCCGATGATCTCTATTTCGGCCTCTATCTCGCGGTTCCGATCCTGATGTTCAATAGCGACGCAGTGGACGAGGAGGCCAGTCCGGGCGATTGGGATGATCTTCTGGACGAACGCTGGCGCGGCAAGATCATCATCCGCGATCCCTTGGCGAGCGGCACGATGAGAACGGCCTTCGGCATGATAGTGGCTCGATCGGTGGCGGAGACGGGCGACGTGGTCGCCGGATTTGATTGGCTCCGTCGCCTGGATGCGCAGACTGCAGCCTACGTGGTCAACCCGGCGCTGCTCTTCGAGAAACTCGTGCGCCGTGAAGGTCTCGTCACGATCTGGGAGCTGACGGACGGCTTGCTACTGCAACAGCGTGGCGCTCCGATCGGATATCGCTTTCCGGCGAGCGGCACCCCGGTCATCGACGACTCGATCGGACTGGTCGCGGGAGCGAAACATGGCGCCGAAGCACGACGCTTCATCGACTGGGTCGGAACCAGGGAAGCGCTCGTCATGGTGGCGCGAGAGGTGTTTCGCCTGCCGGCGAGATTGGATCTGCCGTCGGACGACCTGCCGCTGTGGGCACAGCAGGCGCTCGCCGAGATCGTCAGAGCCGAGGTGGATTGGAAACTGATTGAGGAGCAAGGGCAAGAGTGGATGCGGAAGTGGGATCGAGAGATCAGGGGACGTGGATGACAGCACGGCGACTGGAGCGGGCTCCGAATTCGCGCGCTGCCCGACCCCGGAGGGGCAACAGGTGTCCACCGGAAATGCCCAAGGAGTGGGGTTCCTTCGGCTTCGCGCTCGAGTTTTCGGCATGAGCGCGTTCCTCCACCTCGATCGCCTGAGCAAGCGTTTCGGCGAGCTCACCGTGCTGAGCGAGGTCAGTCTAGAGATCGCCGAGGGCGAAACGCTCGCCTTGCTCGGTCCGAGCGGCAGCGGGAAGACGACACTGCTGCGAGCGATTGCGGGATTCGAAGGGTTGGATTCAGGGACCATTCGAGTTGCGAATGAGGATGTCACGCCCTTGCAACCGGCACGACGCGGTTTCGGAATGGTCTTCCAGCACTATGCTCTCTTCCCACATCTGTCGGTAGGAGAGAACGTGGCCTTCGGGCTCGAGTCACGCGGCGCGGACAAGGTACGAACGCAGAGTCGGGTACGCGAAGCGCTCGAACTGGTCGAGCTTGACGGCTTTGCGTCTCGGCGCGTCGATCAGATCTCGGGTGGGCAACAGCAGCGGGTAGCCCTGGCGCGAGCGCTGGCGCCCGAGCCGAGAGTCCTCTTGCTCGATGAGCCGCTCTCCAACCTGGATCCGGCGTTGCGCGAGCGCACCCGGCGACAGATCCGACATGCGGTGCAGCACGTCGGCATTACGACTGTCTGGGTGACGCACGAGCAGGAGGAGGCTTTCGACGTCGGCGATCGCGTGGCCATCCTGCATCGGGGCAATCTCGAGCAAGTCGACTCGCCGGAAGCGTTGTATCTCACGCCTCGCTCGCCTTTCGTGGCGCGCTTCGTCGGCCGAGCCTCAGCCATCGATGGTGTGTGGTCAGGGGGCGAGGCGACGATTGACATCGGGGCCAGCAGGTCCAGCGTTTGGCCTGCCCGCCAGGGAGAAGTCCTGGAAGAGGGCGAGAACGTGACGGTCTACTTTCGACCGGAAGGTCTGATGCTGACTGCAGTCACTGAAACCGGAACGATCCGGGGACGAGTCGAAGAACGGCGCTATGGGGGAGCCACTACGCTCTACAGACTGGTTGACGATGAGGGACGACGCTTCGAAGTCGAGAGTGGGGCGGACGCCGTCGGCGTCGGAGACGCCGTCGGTTTCAAGCCGCGAGCCGGCGGTCCCCCGGGCACCGCGTTCCGGCGCCGTCAGGAGACCACGTCGTGACCGTTGCGGGGCGACGATTGGCGTTCGCCGTAGCGCTCGTGCTGATCCTCAGTTGGATCGTTGGGTACCCACTGCTGGTGACGGGGCTCGAATCGCTCGGACTTCCCGGCGAGCTGACGCTTGCCAACTTCTCCGAATTCATGCAGCGCGGCGACGAGTGGTTGGCGCTGTGGAGGAGCCTCTGGATCTCGGCGGCGTCGGCGATTCTCGCCGGGCTGGTTGGCGTACCGCTGGCCTTTCTCTTCGAGCGAACGGAGTTTCCGGGCCGGCGAGTCCTTGGGGGCCTCGTTGCATTGCCGGTGGCTCTGCCGCCGCTGGTCGGAGTCATGGCTTTTTTGTTCCTCTATGGCGAGAGCGGCTTGGTCACACGATTGGCGCAGAACATCGTCGGACTGTCGCGACCACCCTGGAGGCTGACCGGACCTGGGGCGATCCTCCTGGTGCACGTTTACTCGATGTATGTCTACTTCTATCTGTTTACTCGCGCAGCGCTGGCGCGGCTCGACGCCTCGCTGCTCGAAGCTGCGGCGATTGCCGGTGCAGGCCGATGGAGAATATTCCGTCGCGTGACGATCCCGTTGCTGCGG
>JAOTUP010000346.1 GCA_029863825.1 Acidobacteriota bacterium
CCAGCGGCAGACTGGGGTCGAACTTACCCGTCTCGATGGCATTGACCGTCTGACGAGAGACTCCGAGCTCTTGCGCCAGGCGTGCTTGAGTCCAGTCTCGTTCGGCGCGCAGCACTTTCAGCCTGTTTTTCATGCGTAGCGCCTCATGCCGACGACGACGCCAATGGCGTAGGCGACCATCATGATCGCGGCGATATCAGCCACGTCCGCGGCCGAGACTGCCCCCGCGTCTTCGAGCAATCGATAGGTGATCGTTCCCACGACACCGGTCCCGAAACCCAGCGCCAGGGCGTCGAGCTGGATCTTGCGGTGCAGCTCGTCAGCCTGGCTGACGAATCGCCAGTAGGCGAGCATCATCGCGATCCCGAAGAGGGTCGCGGCCACCACCGCCGTCATCGTCAAGGCGCCGGCGGCGAGCCAGCCGTCTTCGATGCCGAAGCTCACGGCGAGCCATACCACGGTCCAGACGAAGAGCCAGAGCAAGGCGCGTCGCTGATTTCGCTGATCCCGAGGTGTCAAGGCGCAGGTTTTCCAAAAGGGGCTTTTCTCTGTCTCCATGTCAATTCTCCATGTCCAAAAGTGAAGCACAATTGTCTTCAATGGCCACAGTGTAGACATGCGTTGACTAAATGTCAAGGGACCTTGTCCTTTCTCTTTAGGGCTACCGGGCTGCTATGTCGCAGCACGTCCCTTTTGCGGCGCGGAATCGAGGTCAGCGGGACGTCAGAACCGCGCGCACTTTGGCCACCAGCTCGGTGGGCGTGAATGGCTTGTGAAGAAGTGGGATGGCCGGATCGAGAACACCGAGATGGCCGATTCGGTCATAGCCGTAGCCGGAAATGAAGAGAACCCGAGCGTCGGGGAAAGCGGCGCGAACCCTCTTCGCCAGCTCTGGACCGCTGACTCCCGGCAGGACGACGTCACTGAGAAGCAAATCGATGCGTGGCTTTCCAGCGGAGAGCAGAGACTCGGCCTCTTCGGCGCTCGCCGCTGTCACGATGTCAAAGCCCTTGTGCTCCAGACTGGCTGCAAGGAGTTTTCGGATCACGTCTTCGTCCTCGACGACGAGAATCGTCTGTGGCCCTCCATCGCCGACCGACAGCTCCGCCTCCGGGGCGTCGGCGCCGGCATCGGGCGCCTCGTCTGCTCGCGGCAAGTAGATGGTGAAGGTCGAGCCCGTGCCGGGGACGCTCTCGACGTCGATCGCGCCGCCACTTTGGGCGACGATGCCGTGGACGCTCGCTAGGCCGAGTCCAGCGTCCTGATCGCCGTGGGCTGCTGAAGGGAACGGGTCGAAGACGTGCGGCAGATCCCGGCTCTCGATGCCGTGGCCGGAATCGGTGAGCGAGATTGAAAGGTGCTCACCCGGCTCGAGCGCGAAGCCGGCGACCCGTTCTTCCGTCAAAGAGACCGTGCTCGTCTTGATTCGCAGCCGGCCGCCGTCGGGCATGGAATCTCGGGCATTGATCGTTAGCGTCAGTAGAACTTGCTCGAGCTGCGCCGGATCGATCTTCACTGGAGCCAGGTCATCTTCGAGGTCGAGTGCCAGCTCGATGTGCACTCCCAGCGTGCCTTTCATCAAGTCCTCGAGCCCGCTGACGACACGATTGAGGTTCAGCACCTTGGGACTCAAGACCTGGCGCTGTCCGAACGCCAGCAGTTGCTGCGTCAGTCGCGCCGCCCTTGCGGCGGCATTGTCGAGCTCTTCGATCATCAGGCGGGCCTCGGGATTGGCAGAGAGCGTGGCGTCCAGGAGGCCGCCATAGCCCCGGATCACCGTCAGCAGGTTGTTGAAATCGTGGGCCACCGCTCCGGCAATTCGACCCAAGGCCTCCAGTCGCTGGGATTGGCGGAGGTCTTCCTCCAGCAATCGCTGTTCGGTGACGTCCATTTGCACGCCGTACATGCCGAATGGCTCGCCGTTCTCGTCGAGCATCATCTGCCCGATGTCGCGGAGCCAGTGCACGGATCCGTCGGGCCAAACAGCTCGATACTCGAAATCGAGATCTCCCCGCTGCTCGATGGCCTTCTCGACATGCCTTTGCGTTCGCTCGCGATCGTCGGGATGGACGCATCCCATCCACTCGTCATAGGTCGCCCGCCCGCTACCTGGCTCGAGGCCGAGCAACCCATAGTTCTCCGCCGACCAGTAGGTACGGTTGGTGGCGATGTCCCACTCCCAGGCTCCGACATTGGCGGCGGTAAGCGCCAGGCGGAGTTGACGGCTGCTTGCCAGAAGCTGGCTCTTGTCGGAGTCGCCGCGTCGTTCGGGGCCCGAGGAGGTCTCTTCGGGGCTCATGTGGTTGATCTTAGCGGAGTGAGCCGTGATGGATGCCCGCCGTGGTGTCGGCGGGAGAGTTGACAGAGTGAGACGAGGAGGTTATTATGTGCATAATGACGCAAGCAAGCAAGCGTTTCCCTGCAGCAAAGAGCTCTCTGACGCCAGCTGACATCCCGGACACAGAGGGGTGCTGTCCTGAAGACTTCGCGCGCCTGTTTCCGACCGGACTCTTCCGCGCGCTCGGCGATCCCAATCGCATCGCGCTGCTGGCACGACTGGCCGTCGCTCCAGGATCGCAGACGGTGTCAGAGCTCGCCGGATGCTGCCCGACCGATCTGTCCGTCGTCTCTCGGCATCTGAAGACCCTTCGTGACAGCGGAATCGTCGCCAGCGAAAAGCGCGGACGACAGGTCTTCTATTCGCTTCGTTACCCAGAGCTCGCTGCGGCTCTTCGAGCGATGGCCGATGCGATGGATGCGTGCTGCTCACCGCTGGGACAACGACCAAATCAAAGACGACAAGGAGAGGCGAAATGACCCACCGGAACCAAGAGATTCGCGAACGAGTGGAGGAGTCGTATACGGCTGCCGTGCGCTCCGCACCGGGACGCTGTTGTGGCGGGAGCGCGGGAACCGATGACGCGGTGCCGAAGGGGGTTGCGGCCAAGCTCGCCGGCTACAGCTCCGAGGAGCTCGCGGTACTCCCCGCGGATGCGGTGGTCAACTCTTTCGGTTGCGGCAACCCGGTGGCTTTCGCGGATATCAGAGAGGGCGAGACGGTTCTGGATCTCGGTTCCGGCGCCGGCATTGATCTCTTGCTGGCGGCTCGCAACGTCGGAGCGTCGGGCCACGTCATCGGTGTCGACATGACCGATGAGATGATTGCGCGCGCACGTCGGGTGATTGCCGAATCCGGCTATGAGAACGTCGAAGTGCGCAAGGGGCTCATCGAATTGCTTCCGGTGGAGGATCACTCGATCGATCTCGTAATTTCGAATTGTGTGATCAATCTCTCGCCCGAGAAGGAGAGAGTCTTTTCCGAGATTGCCAGGGTTCTCAAGCCGGGCGGGCGAGTCCGCATATCGGACATCGTCGTCGAGCGATTGCCCCGTTGGGTGCGTTCAATCCCGGCGGTCTACGATTCGT
>JAOTUP010000345.1 GCA_029863825.1 Acidobacteriota bacterium
TGACGCGGACCGGTACGTGGCGGGACAGGCGACCCAAAACCTCGAACTCGCGCTGCCGAACGCTCGAGTCGAGAACGTAGTTCATATAGGTGTTCCCGACCAGGAGGAGGAGCTTCTCGCGGCTCGGCCGGTCGAGAAGCAGCGGTGCCGCCTCGTCCACCGAGCGCTGCGCGAGGATGTAGACCGCGGAGAGCGCTGCCGGTGTCGACCTGAAGCGATAGGGCGGTCGGCTGACGTCGAGGAATTGCTTGTTCCAGTGTGGATCGTTCGGGGCGATTCGGGGGAGGGCATCCTCGGTCCCGAAGAGGGCTTCGACCGAGGACCGCCAGAGCCGCAGCCACGGATATCCCGGCTGGACCAGGAAGCCCTCCTCGTCCAACGTCAGGGCCACTTTGTCATCGGAGATCACCGGGAATCCCAGACGGGCGAACGCTGCGGCGGTGGTGGATTTGCCGGCGCCCGGCGGACCGACGAGGACGACGGCTCGGTCCTCGACGCTGACGGCGCTCGCATGCAGACACGTCGTCCCGCGCAGGCGCAGAACAAAGCCCAGGATGGGACCTAGAAGATAGGGACCGATATCGTCGATGGTGAGCTCCTCCGGCCACCGCGCGCGGACTCGGCTGCCGTCCATGTCGAGTACGAACTCGGCCTCGTCGTCGTAGACAAAGCGAAGTGCCTGGTTCGCCGGAAGAGCCCAGATTCTGAGCAGCGGTCGACCGTTCAGGCCAGTGTCGGTGCTGGCATGCAGCTCGGTCTCATCCGACTCACGCTCGGGCCAGCCCTCCCTATAACCGGTTTCGATGCGAAGATCGATATCAGCTGTGGTCGATTCGGGGATGAGTCCCGGGATGACAAGATCCGCCTCGACCCTCAGGCCGAAGAGCGAGTACTCGAATCGCATGGAGCTCGCGGCAGAGGTTTTGCCGCGGGAGAATCAGGTCTTTTTCTGACCGCTAGCCGTGCCGCCGGGGCACCCAACATTGGGGCCGTCCGTTCCTGCGCCGTCGTTGGTGCTCCCATGATTGGGGCAGCTGGTCTTGGTGATCTGAGCAATCGATCCGTAGACGACGAGCTCTGGAGAGACGAACGGTTTTCTGGATGCGCTTTTCATGTGATTTTTGCCTTTTCTTGCCTGCTTTCCCTGGATGTAATGTAGTCGAAATGAGGCGTTTCGTCAAATAGGAATGGCCGTATATGCCGCGAGAAGGGAGATGCCGGCACTTCCTGATGGCAGCGCGGACCCCGGTCCTCGGTCCAACCCAAGGGATGCGAGGGAAGCCGTCGACCGCCAACAGGGATTCTCGCTCACCCGGCCAGTTGTCAGCGAAAGAATCAACGCGGTCGGCCTCGTACTTTCGCGCGACACGCTCGATGTGCCGGACGTCGGAGATCGGCTGGGGATTCCTTGCGACAGCGATTCTCTGCACTCTGTTTCCCCTGTGGGGAGCGGGAAAGGCCCGGATGAACTGCCGGTTTCGATCGACACGACGAGGTGGCGACGGCATGGGATGAAGGCGCTGACGGGTCTGTGTCACAGTGCCTATCGCCACGGCGACGGTATGGGTACAATCGCGCGGTGACGACGAAGACGCCTTCTCCAGCAGCTATCGCCGCAGCCCTTTCAGCCAAGGTCATGGGTCAGGACGTCGCGGTTCGCGACATGGCCGTGGCCTTGGCCAAGAAGTTGGCCGGTATCGACGCCGGGAACCTGCTACTGATTGGAGCTTCGGGTACCGGCAAGACGACCCTGATGCGGGCGGTTGAGGACTACTTGCTCTCGAACGCGGCTCTGGCGAATCGATCAACGCTGATTCGGATTCACGCCAACGTGCTGGCCGAAGAGGCCGAGTCTGGCTTCGCGGGAGAATCTCTGCTGCAGTCTCTCTACGAGCGCGCACGAGAACACCTCGGGCCGGAGGCGTCGATCGCAGACGTTCTGCGGCGCATCGAGCACGGCATCGTGTTCGTCGATGAGGTGGACAAGATCCGCGGACGCCTGGGTGACTCGGTCCACGTGCCGGGCATCCGTGCCCAGGAAGCGCTGCTGACTCTCATCGAGAACCAGGCGGTCGGCTTCCAGCTGCCCGGAAACGGTAAAACCGTCACCGTCGATTCCCGCGGATTGCTGTTTGTCTGCGCCGGGGCGTTCGAGGGACTCTACGATGCGGTCTACGATCGTGTGACGATCGGTAAGGATCGAGGCTCCCTCAAACCGGTGACGGTAGTGAAGAACGGTAAGGTCCAGCAGAAGACGGTCTTTACGCTGAGTGACTGGCTGCAAACCGACGATCTCTTCGACTACGGCATGACACCACAGTTTCTCTCGCGCTTCGACGCCGTCGTGTTGCTCAACGATCTCGGCGAGGACGAGCTAGTGCAGATCTTCGAGGACACGCCTGACTCCGCCGTCCATCCGGCGCGGGCATATTTCGAGAGCTTCGGTATTTCTCTCGATCTCACTCCGGACGCCGTCAAGAGAATCGCCCAGGAAGCCGCTCGCTATCCGCGCCTTGGCGCCAGAGCTCTCAAGGAGGTCTTCCGCCGCGTCGTTCGCGAGTACGAGTACGAGCCCGAAGTCGCCGCTCCCGAAGGACGGCTGACCATCGATGTTGCCGAAGTGGAAGAAATGCTTGCCAAGAGGAAATCGGGGCGCTGACGTTCTCCTCGCGGCGCCGGGCCGTCTGTCTGAATGACGCCACGATCGTCGGCGTAATCATCCTTCTGGCATCGGCTTTCGCCTGCGCTCGTGTCGAAGACCCCTCTGGCGACGGTATCGCCGCCGTTGCCCCGGCGGGAACGTCGCGCCTGTGGGGTGAGGCGGGCGAGCTCTGGTCGCCTGCAGGGCGACTTCCCGATTTCTCCTACGCCGGCTATCACGCCGGGGAAAAGCAAATCCCCGAGGTGCCGGTGAGAGTCGATGTTCGTGATTTTGGTGCCGTCGGCGATGGCGTCACCGACGACAGCGATGCCTTCATCGCCGCCATCGATGCGGCGGTTGACGGCGCAGTTTTCATCCCGGCGGGACGCTACGTGATCACCAAGGTCCTGGCGATTCGCAAGAGCGGCATCGTCTTGCGCGGTGAGGACCGCGATTCGACGATTCTGTACTTCCCGAAGACCCTGCACGAGATTCTCGGTGCAGGGCGCGACGGAGGTCCCACTGGTTGGTCGTGGGGAGGGGGGTGGATTTGGGTCAACCCAAACCTGAACCGGGGTGATTCGAACGGTCCGGTGTGGAACGAAGGACTCGTTCTGGCGCGGGTCACTTCAGCAGCTCCAAAGGGACAAACCTGGATCGAGGTGGAGGACAGCAGTGCGATCAGCGCGGGCCAGTGGGTACGTTTGGTGCAATACGAGAGCGATGGCTCGCTGACTCTGTCGCTTCACGACGGGCATGCCCTGAACGGTCGATGCATTCTCGAT
>JAOTUP010000347.1 GCA_029863825.1 Acidobacteriota bacterium
CAGTAGGGCGCTCGCCAGGCGATACCCAGCGAGCCCCTGCGGCCGGACAAGGAAACCCAACCGTCCGACACCGTGGAGGGATGAGGTCTCGATACTCGGAGCGGACGCGATGCGAATCGAGCCCGCGGTGACGAAGGTCTCGAGATTGAAGGCCAGTGGAATCGACCACGCCGTGATGTCATAGAACTCAGTCGAGCGATTCTGTTCCAGGCGTTGCCGCTGCGTGGCGAGAAATTCCGGTGGCATCGGCACGCTCTGCTCCATGAGGCTTTGCGCCAAGCGTGCGAGAGGCTGGGCAGTCGTCAGCGCGTAGGTGCCGGCTGGGAACACTCTGCGAGATGTCGCGCCGATCGTCAGGTCACGCACTTCGAGCGTCTGCGGCTGGCCGAGTCGCTGCAGCTGGAGTCCATGGGCCTCGAGAAGCTCGGCGGCGGCGCGCGCCTCCGCCTGGTCGGCTTCCCAGAGGAAAGTGCGTATGTTCTCACTCGCGGCTCGGTGTCGGTTGGCCACAAAGTCGGAGACGAGAGCAGTGCGATTGGCGACTGCGGTCTCTACCGTCACAAGTGACGTCGTCAAGTGCCTGGCTATCCGGTCCGAGAGGGTGAGTAGCGACCCGTCGGGGCGCGTGATAGCGCGTCCTGCACGTCCGCCGCCCGCCATTTCATAGGTCATGCCGACGGCACCACGCAGGGCGGGATAGGTATCGCCGTACCCTGGATAGAAAAGATCGAACTTCTCTCCCACGTAGTAAACCCATCCGGCGTCGTCGAAAGCCTCGGCATTGGCCCTCCCGAACGCTTCGAGCCATTCAACGGTTGTCTTATCAATGCTCGGGTGGATGGGTTCGGCCGCGGGCGGAAAGAAATAAGTCGAGAGGGCCGACATCTCGTGGAAATCGACGTAGACCTGCGGCTCCCACCGCCCGTACTCGCGCAGACGGTGCCGGGTCTCTTGCTGGGTCACCCAGGCCCAGTCCCTGTTGAGGTCTATCAGGTAGTGATTCTGGCGTCCTCCCGGCCATGACTCGTTATGCTCCGCAGCTTCGGCGTAAGGGTCGGGGCCGCGGCCGCTGCTGGTTTCGAGAAAATGCACATAGCGTTCTCGGCCGTCCGGATTGGTCAGGGGGTCGATAAGAACCACGACACTCTCGAGCCGTTCCTTCCATTCGCCTTCCGCGGCCGCGAGGACAAAAGCGGCCGCCATGGCGGCTTCGGTCGACGACGACTCGTTGCCGTGGATGCCATATGAGAGCCAGACGAAGATCGGTAGATCGGGGGTGGCTGTCGGCGCATCCGCGTCGGCAGACGGAAGATCCCGGGAGCGCTCGAGCTGTTGCCGGCGCAGATCCTCGAGCCGGCGAATGTTGGCGGGACTCGAGATCGCCATCAGCAAGAGGGGACGATCCTCGTATGTCCGCCCGTACTCCCAGAGAACCATCCGCTCCGAACTCTCGGCAAGCCGGTGTAAATAGCGGACGACGGCGTCGTGGTGAGAGAAGCGCTCGCCGAGAGGATAGCCGAGAGTCTCCTCCGGTGAGGGGACGGCGGAAGACAGGCTCGGCAGTGCGAGGGGCACGCCATCGCTCGGCTGTACGAGCCAGACTGCTTCGCTCGCCTGCAAGGAGACGGCGACGAGAAAGGAGATGACGAAAGTTGCAGTCCGGCGCATCGTTTCTTCTCTCCTTGGATCAGGCGTATGGCGGAAGTGGATCGCGTGGCTTGCCACCTGCTCGGCACATGGCTCGCACGACTTCACGCTCATGCCGTCGGCGATTGCAGAGGTCCGCGCGGCTCGGCGATCGGCATGGCGATCAATGGATGGCGATGTTGTCGACCGATACGTTCAACCGCTTCATCATCTCATGCAGGGTCGTCGGCTTCACGCTGAGTAGCTCAGCGGCGCGCTTTTGCACTCCTCCGGATGCCTGAAGTGCTTTGATGATGAGCTGTCTTTCATAGCCGCTGATAGCTTCTTTCAGCGAGATGCCTCCGTTTGGCAGCGAGGCGGACGGGACGGCGATCGAGCCTTGCTCGCGGACGCTGTCTGGCAACAAGTCCAGATCGACGACGCTACCTTGCGACAGCACGACTGCACGTTCGACGACGTTCTCCAGCTCACGGACATTGCCCGGCCAGGCATAGCCGAGCAACAAGCGCATAGCTTCCGAGGAGAATTCCTCGACCGGCTTTTCGTTTTCTTCGGCGTAGAAAGCGAGGAAGTGTCGGACCAGGAGTGGAATGTCCTCGCTGCGCTCCCGCAGTGGTGGCAGTTCGATGGTGATGACGTTGAGCCGATAGTAGAGGTCTTCGCGAAAATTCCCTCGCTGCACCGTGTCCTCGATAGCTGCATTGGTTGCGGCGATGATGCGCACGTCGGCTCTTAGAGTCTCCACGCCTCCCAGGCGCATGAACTCTTTTTCCTGAATGACCCGCAGGAGCTTGGCCTGCGTGTCGAGCGGGATATTGCCGATCTCATCGAAGAAAATCGATCCTTTGTGAGCCAGTTCGAAGAGACCCTTCTTGGTAGAAGTGGCGCCGGTGAAGGCGCCCTTGACGTGCCCGAAGAGATTGCTTTCGATCAAATCAGGTGGCATGGAGCCCGAGTTCACGGTGATGAACGGACCGTCAGCTCGCCTCGAGTGCTGGTGGATCGCCTTGGCGACGAGCTCCTTGCCGGTTCCGCTCTCTCCCAGGACGAGGATATTGCTTTTCGCTGGGGCAGCCAGGCGGATCAGGTCGAAGACCTGCTCCATGGGGCGGCTGCGGCCGATGATGTTGTGGAATCCGAACGGTTGCTCGAGCTGCGCTCTCAGTTCGCGGTTCTCTTTGGCGAGCTGACACTGTTCGAGGCCCTTCTCGACCGTGAGGAGCACTTCGTCATTCTTGAACGGTTTTGGAATGTAGTGAAAGGCTCCTTCTCGCATCGCCTCGATCGCGCCTTCCACCGATGAGAATGCGGTGATGACGACAATGACTTGCTCCGGATCTCGGGAGCGGATCTCCTTCAGGAGGTCCAGACCTCGTGCGTCGGGAAGCATGAGATCGAGGAGAACGAGGTCGACTTTCTCTTGCTCGAGAAGTGTCATCGCCTCTCGTCCGGTTCGCGCCGCAAGAGTCTCGTATCCTGCCTTCTGGAGCAGGGAGGAGAGGACGTCCTGGAGCACGTCCTCGTCGTCGACGATGAGAATTCTCATACCGCTTCTTCGGTCCCCGCGGGCTCCTTTCGCGGCAGCTCGACGACGAAGCACGAACCGTCCCCGGGAGAGCTGATGACGCGGACATCACCGCCATGACGGCGAATGATGTCGTGCGAGATCGACAAGCCGAGGCCGGTCCCTCCTTGTGCCGGTTTCGTCGAGTAGAAGGGGCGGAAGATGTTCTCCAGATCCTCGGCTCGGATTCCGGAGCCGGTGTC
>JAOTUP010000348.1 GCA_029863825.1 Acidobacteriota bacterium
CACGTACTCATTCCGATCCAGTCGAGCTACTTCGCCCTCGAGGGTACGGATGATCTTCTGGAGACGATCGAGAAGATCAAACTGCGGACGAATCGCGGATTGCAGATTCTCGGCGTCGTCCTGACTCTGTTCGACAAGCGCACGATTCTATCGCGCGACATTCGGGAGCAGGTCACCGAGGTCTTCGGCGACAAGGTGTTCGAGACGGTGATCTCGAAAAACGTGCGGCTAGAGGAAAGCCCCGCCTATCGCGAATCGATCTTCACGTTCTCGCCCAGGTCGACAGGGGCATTCCAGTACTACGCGTTGTCGGAGGAGATCTTGAGCCGTGTCTAGTTCGGAGCGAAAAGGCCTTCCGGTGCGAGTGAGGATGCGCCACGACCAGCACTTTGTCGAAGAGCTCACCAGCCAGGCAGGTGTCGAGCCGATCGGCAGGATGATTCCACTTCGATCCGTAACACCCAATCCGGGGCAACCGAGGACATCGATGGGCGATCTCACCGAGCTCGTCCAGTCCATCAGTGAAAAGGGCATCCTCGAGCCGGTGCTGGTACGACCGCTCGCCACCGACGAAGCGGGGCCTAGAGGCTCGGAGTTTCTCGTCATCTCCGGAGAACGCAGATATCAAGCGGCCCGCCAAGCTGGTCTGACGGAGATTCCGGTCATCATCATGGACGTGAGTCCCGACGAGGCGCTCGAGATCGCCCTGATCGAGAACTTGCAACGAAAAGACCTGACGCCTTTCGAGGAGGCTGAGGGCTATCGGGCCCTCGGCGACGTTCATGGCTACACGCACGAAGAGATCGCGTCGGCTGTGTCCAAGGCGAGAAGCTCGGTCACCGAGTCGCTCCAGCTTCTCAAACTCTCGCCGCAAGTTCGGAGTGCCGCAGAGGCGCTGGGCATCGAGTCGAAGAGCATTCTGCTCGAGGTTCTCAAGAGCGGATCGACCTTGGAGGCGCAAATCAAGCTCCTGGAGCGAATTGCCGAGGAAGGTCTGGGTCGCCGGGAGCTTCGCCAAGAGGCCCAGAAGAAGAAGCCAAGAAGACGTCAGGAGCAGTCCAGTGGTGCGCCTGTTTTCACTTTCAAGGATCCCGAAAAGAGCTTCAGCGTGTCGGTTCGGTTTCGCAAGAAGACGGTCGAAAAGACCGACCTCATTGCGGCGCTGGAAAAGATTCTTGGCGAACTGAAGGCAGAGGAGTGAGAGGGCGGCTGTGGAGTATCTTCTGTCGAAGGGGAGTGTTCATTTGAGAGTTAAGTTTACATAATCTATCTTATCGGACTCATCATCTAGCCTCGCGAACGACGACCTGACCCTCCCCTCCGGCGCGGCCCGATCGCTCTCTCCACCTCATATAATCGAATCCCACATGAGATGGCACACCTGGCGACTCGATCGCTACCTGGTCGGCGAGATCTTCGGTCCCTTCCTCCTCGGCTTTCTCGCCTATACCTTCATTCTTCTCATCGACTTCTTTTTCGAGTCGGCCGAGATGATCATTCGCCGCGGGGTTCCCTTTCGGCAGGTCGGCGAGCTCCTCGTCTACTTCCTTCCCAGTACACTTGTCTTCACTCTGCCGATGGCGTTTCTGTTCGGCATCCTGGTTGCGACCGGGCGCCTTTCGTCCGATTCCGAGCTGACGGCCATCCGCTCCTGCGGAATCAGCCTCTGGTCCCTGCTGCGCCCGATACTTGCGCTGGCTTTGCTTCTCACCGTCGTCAACGGATTCTTGACACTCTACTTTCTGCCGCGTGGGAACACGGCTCTCAATGACCTCAGGATGAGAATCCTCACCTCCAGTATTTCCAGGCAGGTGGATGAAAGGGTCTTCTACGAGGAATGGCAGGGGCTCATTCTCTACGTCTTCGACGTGGTCCCGGGCGAGGATCGCTGGAAAGGCGTATTCCTGGCTTCCACCGCTCCCGGCTCGAAGAACGAGGTGTGGTTCGCAGAATGGGGAGAAATCCAAAGCGATCCGGACGTCGAGGGTCGCATGCTCCTTCGCTTGGAGAACGTCGTCAGCCATGAAGTAGACCTCCTCAGGCCCGATAACTACCGCACCTCCTTCAATCGAATCCTGGACAAGGCCCTGGAAGATCCCTACGCAGTCGACAAGGCGGAGGCGCGGAGGGCGCGATACAAACATCTGCGCGAGCTCAGTGTCCCGGAGCTGCGAGACAGATTGCTCGAACCCGAGCTGCCGGTGGAGTTGAAGAAGCAGGCCGAGGTCGAGATTCACAAGAAGTTCTCGATTCCGTTTGCCTGCGTGGTGTTCGGACTTCTCGGTCTTCCCCTCGGGTTCAACCGCCAGCACAGCGGCAAGGCAACCGGCTTCGTGATGTCGATCGGCGTTCTCTTCGTCTACTGGTTTCTGATGAACAATGGGGAGAAAGTCGCTCGTGAAGGATCGCTCGCCCCGTGGGTGGCGATGTGGCTTCCCAACCTCACCTTCCTCGTCCTGGGTGTGGTCCTCCTGGCGCGCAAGAACCGTGACCGCAGTCTGCTGCCTCAGCGCCTCGACCTGTGGAGCAGATCGATCGTCGGCGCCGTCGCCCTACGCCTCAGGCAGCGATTCAAGTCACGTGGCCCGCGCGGCCTCAGACGATCGAAAACCGGCAAGAACGGCCGCAACCACACTGCCGACATCGTCCTCCGCCTACCTCAGCTGCGACTCAAGTTCCCCAATCGGCTCGATCGCTACATCCTCGTGCTCTTTCTTTCGATCCTCAGTCTCGCCTTCCTGTCTGGCTTTTCATTGATCGTCGTGGCGAAGCTCACCGACAAGATCGATGAGATCCTCGAGCACGACATTCCGTGGAGTGTCGTGTTCGAATACTTGAGGTACTCCTCGTTTCAGGGTCTGTACCAGTTCTCACCCGTCGCCGTACTCGTCACCACGCTGGCGGCCTTTGGCATACTCACGAAACGAAACGAGGTCACGGCGGTCAAGGCCCTCGGCATCAGCCTGTATCGACTGGCGATCCCCGCTCTCATCGGTGCCGCGATTGTCGTTGCGCTGACGGCATGGATGCAGAACGAAGTGCTTCCGGCGGCGAACGAGCGAACGGCGCAACTGGAGGACGAGATCCATGGGCGGGAGGTGACGCGCAGCTACAGGCGAGCCGACAGGAATTGGCTCTTCGGTCGGGATCGGTTCATTTACAACTACCTGCATTACGACACGCGCAGAGAGGCCTTGCAGCGGCTGCAGGTCTTCGAGATGGATACCGAGCGCGGCATTGTTCGCCGACTCTATGCTGATGAAGCTTTCTTCGTCGGGGATGGGTGGCGTTTCGATCGCGCCTGGACGCGATCGTTCAACGCCCTCGAGACCACGGGTTATCGACGCTATGAGGAGCCGACACTCGCCGCTTTCCCCGAGACGCCCGCGTACTTCGAGGGCG
>JAOTUP010000349.1 GCA_029863825.1 Acidobacteriota bacterium
TCGGAATCCCAGGTGCGGGTCATCGCTCCCTTCATCGGCGGCGGCTTCGGGCCCAAGATCATGATGTTCTATCCGGAGGAGATGCTCATTCCGTGGGCTTCCCTCACTCTCGGTCGACCGGTCAAATGGATCGAGGACAGGGAAGAGAACTTCGTCGCCACGACTCAGGAACGGGGGCAGGTCCACGACGCCGAGATGGCGCTCACGAGTGACGGCAAGATCCTCGGTGTCAAGGACGTCTTTCTGCACGACAACGGCGCCTACAACCCATATGGGCTGACCGTTCCGATTAACAGCCAGTGCACGCTCTTGGGGTGCTACAACGTTCCCGCCTACTACAGCGAGTTCACGGCGGTTTTCACCAACAAGCCGATCGTCACGCCGTATCGCGGCGCCGGCCGCCAACACGGCGTGTTCGTCATGGAGCGGTTGCTCGACCTGGCGGCGAGAGAGCTGGGAATCGACCGCGCCGAGATTCGGCGACGCAATCTTCTGGCGCCGGAGGATTTCCCGCACAATCACGAGATCATCTTCCAGGACTTCGCACCCCTCACCTACGACAGCGGCAACTACGAGCCGGCGCTCGACAAGGCGATGAAGCTCATCGGCTACGACCACTTTCTCGCCGAGGAGCAGCCACGACTTCGCGCCGAAGGCAAGAAAGTCGGCTTGGGCCTCGTCACCTACGTCGAGGGGACCGGCATCGGCCCGTACGAAGGTGCTCGGGTGCAGGTCCAGGCGTCGGGGAGGGTAAGCGTGGCGAGCGGAATCGGCACTCAGGGTCAGGGGCATATGACCTCCTTTGCGCAGATCGTTGCCGACCAGCTCGGCGTCGCTGTCACCGACGTCGACATCACGACCGGCGACACGGATCAGTTCCACTGGGGGGCGGGAACCTTCGCCAGTCGTGGTGCCGTCGTCGCCGGCAATGCGATCCATGCGGCGGCGAGGGACGTGCGGGCCAAGGTTCTGCACCATGCCGCGCTCGAGCTCGAGGCGAGTAAGGACGAATTGGAGCTCGTCGCCGGTGCGGTGCGCGTCACATCTTCGCCGACGAGATCCATCTCGCTCGGTGAGCTGGCGATCAAGGCGAATCCGATGCGCGGCGCCGTGGCGCCGGGGACAGAACCGGGTCTCGAGGCGACCAATTACTTCGGCCCCGAAAGAGGAACAACTGCCTCGGGCGTTCACGCGATGATCGTCGAGGTCGACCCGGAGACGTTTCAGCTCGAGATCAAGAAGTACGTTGTCGTCCATGACTGCGGGAAGGTGATCAATCCGCTGATTCTCGATGGTCAGATCCAGGGTGGCATCGCCCAGGGAATCGGCAACGCGTTCTATGAGCAGCTGGTGTTCAACGAGGACGGCCAGCTGATGAACGCATCGTTCATGGACTTTTTGCTGCCGACGTCGCTCGATGTACCGACGATCGAGGCGGATCACGTGGAAACGCCGTCGCCGCTCAATCCGCTCGGCATCAAGGGCGCGGGAGAGGCCGGCGCGATCCCGGTCGGACCGTTGTTTGCCCAAGCGATCGAGGATGCGCTGTTCGCGGAGGGATTGGAGATTCTCGAGATCCCCTTGAGCCCCTTTCGGCTATGGGAACTGGTCAGCTCCGGCGCGCCGGCGGCAGCAGGCGTTATGGCTGCCACCGACTGAGACGCTGTCCTTACCTGGAGATGTCTCGATGACGATGGCCGACTGGCTCGGATCGTTCGGCGTCGCGATTCTCCTCGCTGCCTTCCTGTGGAATCTCTCCGGGCGCCTGAGTCGCGCCTCGCCCGTGTATCAGGCGCTCAACGGCATCGGCGCCGGGTTGGCGTGTGTGGCGGCAGCCCTTATCCCGTTTATCCCGTTTGTCGTGCTTGAAGGCGTGTGGAGTGTGGTCGCTTTTGCGGCTCTGGTGCGCACTGTCAGGCAGATGAGCTCGACGAGGCCCTCTGTTGGCCGCGAGGCGTGAGAGCAGCGGACCGATGAACCTCCTGAGAGCAGCCCCCGAGACGGATCAGCTTTCGTCCGGGCCCTGCTGTGTCGAGACTCGAGTGATCGCACCGAGGAGGAGCAGGCCGCCGAGAATCTGTGCTGGCGTCAGCCGCGAGCCGTTGACGAGATAGTCGAAGACTACGGCTGCCAGCGGCAGGCACAGCTCACAGATAGTGGCGGTCATCGCGCGGATCCGCTGCAATCCCCAGTAGTAGAGGAAGATGGCGCCGCTGCCGGTAGTGACGCCGATGATGAGGATGACGATCCACTGCGAAGGCGTGACCGAGGCGAACGGAAAGCCGACGCCGGTGGCGACGAGGAGTATGACAGTGAGAAGCGAAGTCACGCCGTAGCGACCGAACGTTGCCTGCCAGAAATCGAGCGACCCAAGAAGACGTTTGCCGAGCACTGTTGCCGATCCGAACGAAGCGGCCGCCAGGAGAGCGAAGACGGCTGCGCGAGCGGTGGTCGAGCCGCCCGAAAACTCCGGCAGGCGCCACCCGAAGGTCAGCCAGTACGCCCCGAGGATGGCCAGCGCCGCCCAGAGGAGGAATCTCTTCGTCGGACGCTCACGCAGGAGGACAGCCGCCAACAGGATGGCAAAGAGCGGCTGCAGCTTCTGCAGCAGCACGACCACACTCAGCTGGTTGAACTCGACGAGAAAAAGTGCGGTGACGATCGCCAGCGTGCCGAGGAGCCCTCCGACTGCGGCGACGAGAATGAGGTTGACCCATCCGGTGACGGGCAGCGCGGCGAGGGCTCGGTAGGCATCACGGAGGAAGCCCTGCATGAGAAGGAACGGGACGGCGTGGAGGAGAAAGACGACGAACAGGACCGGAAGGGCAAACAGGCGTGGCGTCAGGACCACGCCGTCGAAACCCCAGAGCGCCGCGGCCAGGCAGATCGCCAGCGCGCCAAGACCGGTTCTCTGCTCGGAGGGCGTCGTCATAATCAACTCGCTGCGGCGGAGCAGTCGACACGCATCACCGGCGGATAGTACTTGAGAAGCGATGTCTCGTGGTTGAAGAAACCAGAGGGGTTCTCTTTCAGCGACGCGGCGGCGATGTTACGGTGAGGTCGCGGTTGAGGCGCCCGCCGGCGCGTGCAGCGGTGCAAGAAGAGTCGACACCAGAAGGATCCGAGGCGGCAGTATGACCACTGATTCCCCACCGCTCACCGGCGTTCGCGTGCTGGAGATGACCGAGGCGCTCGCGGGACCGTATTGCGCCATGCTGATGGGGGATCTCGGGGCTGACGTGATCAAGATCGAACGCCCGGGCGTCGGCGACCAGGCACGCCGGTGGGGTCCGCCCTTCGTCGAAGGCGAGAGTGCCTACTACTTGTCCGTCAATCGCAACAAGCGATCGCTCGAGCTGGATATCAAGCAAGGTGATGATGTCGAAGTGTTACG
>JAOTUP010000350.1 GCA_029863825.1 Acidobacteriota bacterium
CTCTCGGGGCAAGCCCATCCTTTGCTACGATGCTCACTATTGTGCGACCCGCATTCGTCCCTCACTTCTGTGCCGCTCTGGTGGCGATGCTCTTCGCGACCGGCTGCAGTCGGCAACTCGAGGCACCGCCGGTTGAGGTCCTGAAGCGGGAGTCTCTGGTCGGTGCCGGGAAGATCGTTCAGGTCAGGAGCACGACGGACGAGATACTGCGCCAGATCGAGGTGACGATCATGACCGATGATCTCGAGATGCGCCACGTCGAGGACGAACTGGCCGGCCGTGCGACGTTCGAGATCGGGTGGAAAAAGCTCGACGGTTGGCGCATCCCGGACAGCGCGGAGATCGAGGTTCGAGCTGCGGGATACCTGCTGCCGTACAGGGCGAAGCTCAAACCTTCCGGCAACGGCGCCGGTGACGGCAAGAACAGTCCGTAGAGCTGACCCCGAGGCCAGGCCCCGCGGTACCGCCCGCGGATGACACGCAGCTCACCCCAGGGCCCAGGAGGGAACCTGACCGGCGTCGACGCCCAGCATACGCGCCGCCACGAAGTAGAAGTAGAGCGAGATCAGCACGACACCGACGAGGTTGAGCAGGATTCCGGCTCGCACCATGTGCCGCATCTCCACTTCGCCCGAGCCGAAGATGATGGCGTTCGGGGGCGTTGCGATCGGCAGCATGAAGGCGCAGCTCGCCGACAGGGTGGCCGGCACCATGAGCAGAAGGGGATGAACGCCCAGCCCGCCGGCTGTCCCGGCAAGCACCGGAAGCATGACTTCGGTTGTGGCGGTGTTGGACGTCACCTCGGTGAGGAAGGTGAGGAGGAAGCACGTGGCGGCAATGAGCAAGATCGGCGGCAGATGTGACACATGCTCGGCAAACGAATTGCCGAGAAAGCTCGAAAGTCCGGAGGTCTTGAAGGCTCCCGCCAGGGCGAAGCCGCCGCCGAAGAGCAGCAGGATCCCCCACGGCAGCTTCTTGGCGGTCTCCCAGTTCATCAGAGCTCGGGGGCGTCCGTCTGTGTCCGGATCGCCGGTGACCACGAATGTCACGACCGCCATGGCGACCGCCACAGTGGCGTCGTGGAGATTGCCGGCGGCGAACGGCTCGCCGAGCCAGCGCTCGACAAGCCCTGCCCAACCCGGCAAGTGAAACGACCCGAGATCGAGATCGCCGCGGCTCACCCAGAGCAGAGCTGTGGTAGTGAATATGTAGAGCATACGACGCTCTCCGGTCGTCATCGCGCCGAGCCGCCGGAGTTCTTCTTTGATGACGTGGGCTCCCGCGGCGATCGGCTGTCTGAGCGGCCGATGAGCGACACGCGTCAGCACCAGCCAAGCGAGCGGCAAGAAGATGACGACCAGAGGCAGGAATGTGAGACACCAAAGACCAAATGGGATCGCCGGAGCCTGGGGATAGAGAATCTCGAGAATCCGCAGGAAAGAGATATTGGGTGGCGTGCCGATGGGCGTAGCGAGGCCGCCGATGGACGCCGAGTAGGCAATGCCCAGCAGCAGTGAGGGCGCAAAGCCTCCGAGGCGGCCTCCATGAACGGCACGCATCGAGAGTATGACTGCGAGGCCGATGGGGAGCATCATCAGGCTGGTGGCGGTGTTGGAGATCCACATCGAGAGGAATGCGGTGGCGACCATGAATCCAAGAACCATTCGCGACGGGTTCGAGCCGATTACGCGGACGATGTACAGGGCGATTCGACGGTGCAGGCCCCAGCGCTGGATCCCCAGAGCCAGGATGAAGCCGCCCATGAAGAGAAAGATGTTGTTGTTGGCGTAGGCGGCCGCCGTTTCTCCACTCGGCAGAACGCCGAGCACCGGAAAGAGAACGAGCGGCAGCAAGGATGTGGCGGCAATCGGGATGGCGAGCGAGATCCACCATGATGCCATGAGGAGCGTCACGGCGAGAGTGCTGCGTGCGTCGCGCGGCATGGCGGAGAAGAACGGAGCCAGCATCACGACGAAAGCGAGACACACGAGGACCATGCCGGATTCCCTGATGACCGAGCGCCCCGGGCGACGTCCGAGGACCAGCGTGGCGAGACCGGCGAGCAGAATGACGGCGCCACCCCAGGTCAGTAGCGTCACGCCGAGACGCGCGAGTGCCGGAGCGAAGAGCGTGCCGAGAAAGCTCGCAGTGCCGAGTGCCAATCCCATGCGGCGCTGCGAGCGCTCGTGCGGGGACTCTGGCGCCGGATCCGTGGGAGTCATCGGTCAGCGCCGATCCTAGCTCGAAATCGTCGCCCGGACGGCGTTCGCGGCTGGAATACGAGATCATCAAGAGCACGCGCGATCGAGGTTGCGCCGACGAATCACCGGTATCGACGAGATCCGGTCCCGAGGCGCTATCATTCGGGAACGTTGCGCCGACCGCCGACGCGAGCCCGAGCCGCTCTCACACCCCGGTCGATGCCTCACGAATCTCCAGGGAGAATCACCTCATGAGACGTCTTCTTTTCATTTTCTTGTCGTGCGCGCTCTGCGCCGGTTCCGTAGACGCTAAAAAAAGCGCCGCCAGCACGGAAGAACCAGTCGAGTCGCTTTTGACTGCCGAACTTCTCTCCGGGCTGGCGCTGCGTGAGATCGGACCCGCCCTTGCGTCCGGCAGGGTCTCCGATCTGGTCGTCCACCCGGCACGAAAACACGTCTGGTACGCGACGATCGCTTCCGGCGGTGTCTGGAAGACCACCAACGCGGGGACGACCTGGACGCCGATCTTCGACAAGGAAGGTGCCTATTCGATCGGTTGCATCACGCTCGACCCGAACGATGCGGACGTCATCTGGATCGGCACCGGAGAGAACAACTCCCAGCGCTCGGTGTCCTACGGTGACGGAGTCTACAAGTCGATTGACGGCGGCAAGAGCTGGTCGAACATGGGGTTGGAGGAATCCGAGCACATCGGGCGGGTCGTCGTCGATCCGAGGGACTCGGACGTGGTGCACGTGGCGGCCCAGGGACCGCTGTGGCGGGCCGGCGGCGACCGCGGGCTCTACACGACGGTCGACGGCGGCGCGACGTGGAAGAAGACTCTCGACATCAGCGAGCACACCGGAATCAACGAGGTGTGGATGGATCCGCGCAATGCGGACGTGCTCTATGCCTCTTCCTATCAGCGCCGTCGGCGCACCTGGACCCTCATCGACGGCGGACCAGAGTCGGCGATCTACAAGTCGACCGATGGTGGCGAAAGCTGGAGGAAGCTCGAAAACGGACTCCCGACCACGGAGATGGGAAAGATTGGCTTGGCAGTTTCGCCGGTCGACTCCGATGTCGTCTACGCCATCATCGAATCAATCGACAAGGAGGGGGGAGTCTTTCGCTCGACCGACGGCGGCGAAAGCTGGGACAAGCGGAGTG
>JAOTUP010000351.1 GCA_029863825.1 Acidobacteriota bacterium
CCTCGACGCCTGCTCCACTGGTCGCTCCTGCCGCTCACGTTCTGTGCCCTGACGGTCGGGCTTTCAGCGCCCGCTGTGGCCGGTGAATCCGAGTTGCGCGACCGCTGGCACGGCGCCTGGGTGGTGCCAAAGAACCTGCTGATCGTGGGCATGATTGTCTCTTCTCTTGAGAGAAGACAGAGTGGGCCGGCGCGATCTTGCTCAGAGCACGGCGCCACGACCGCCGGGGTCCGGTTTTGCATTGCCGCACGACTTGGCTCGAGAGGTCCGCATGCAGCAATTCAAGACCTGACCCCATCCCGACCCTCTTCCGACATCAGAAGTGACTGGCACCCGACATCAGAAGTGACTGGCACCCGAGAAGACGGCGTCGAGAACGTCTTCGACCGGCTTTATGCCGACCACGTCAACCGCTCGAATCTCTTCGACCTGGAGCAGGTACGCGTCAACGAGCCGGCGACGGCACTTTGCAACAGAGGAGTAGAATGGCGACCTGCACACGCCATCCATCTGAAGGAGCACGGGAACCATGTCCAACTTCATGCCCAGAAACGAGCACACGGTCGAGCGCATCATCCGGGTCGTCGTCGGCCTGATCGGAATCTCACTCGTCTTCGTCGGACCCAAGTCGCTCTGGGGCCTCGTCGGCCTCCTGCCGCTGGTGACCGGCCTTATCGGCACCTGTCCGCTCTACACGATATTGGGCATCAGCACCTGCTCGACGAAGAGCACGTAGCACGGCGCTGGAGACGCTGCGCCCGGCTCGTTCAAGCCTGGAAGGCCGCCGGCTGACGCCTCGACCAATGAACTGACGGTCGTCCCCCTCGAGGCGTGGACTCGGCACGGGCAGGCGTACCCACCGCAGTTCTCGAAGCTCTTCCGCTAGCGGCGCCGAAGTGTAGAGCTGTGGGGCGGTCGCTTAGGCCGGTTCGACAAAGCCCTGGCCCCTCTCATCCTCAACGCTCGCCACCACCCCGGCGAGACGGCGAAGCAGTTCAAGAACGGCAACATCGAGTACCGGTTCGACAAGTCCCTGGCACCTCTCATCTTGCGGCGCACACATTTGCGATCTCGAAGGCCTTAGACCAGGACAGTCAGCCTTGAATGTGGGGATGGCTTAGAGCCCGTGTTGCTGATTGGGCGGGCTCCTCGAGCAGGATGACGCCACGTTCGGTGTTAGCCGTCTCGGGGCGGCTCGTCGAAAGAGTGTTCCACTTTCGGCTTTCTGCTGTCTCAAACAAAGGAGGCGGTGTGGTGCCTCACTCATTCTGGATAAGGAGGCAATGGTGGCAACAGAGATGTGGGCCGGAAAGAGCACGGTAGTTCCACTGCGGACGGAGAGCAAGAGCGAGCCACTTCCCAGGGAGCGGCTGGAAGAGGCAAAGACGGCGTTTACCTGTCGCCGAGTACCCGTTTCGGAGATGCGTACCCTGGTGACCGGTGTGACTCCCAGGGCCGGCGACCTGGTGCTGGCACGAGTCACTCGCAAGCGTCAACACACTCGCATCGAGCTGCCGACCGGGCGCAAAGCGGCTCTTTTTGTCGGCGACGAGATCGTCGTCAGCTACGGCAATCGATACGCCACCGATCAGTTCGAAGCTCTGGTTCCCGAAGATCTGGGACCGTGTCACCTGGTCGCCTCGGGCGGTGTGGCCAGCATGATGGTGGCGCGTCACCGGGGCATCAGACCGGCGACCGAGATCGAGCCCGTCGGCCTGGTCGGTGACGCCAACGGCAGGCCTCTCAATCTGCGTGACTACGCGCTCGAGCCCATCGCGGAGTCGGACGGCGAGCCGCTGTGCGTCGCGGTCGTTGGCAGTTCGATGAACGCCGGTAAGACGACCACGGCGACCAACCTCGTCCGTTCGTTCAGGGCAGCGGGTTTTGTTGTTGGAGCCGCCAAGATCACCGGCACCGGGTCCGGCGGTGACTACTGGAAGCTGACCGATGCCGGCGCCCACGTCGTCGTGGACTTCACCGACGCCGGTTACGTTTCGACCTATCTGGTTCCGGGAGACGAGCTGTGCGACGTCGCTGGCTTTCTGTCCTCCTATCTCGAGGTATCGGGAGTGGAGGTGATCGTTCTGGAGATCGCGGACGGCGTCTTCCAGGAGGAGACCGCCGGTCTCGTCCAGTCACCGACCCTGCGTCGACTGGTGGACGGGTACTTCCTGGCGGTGACCGATTCCCTGTCGGCGGCGGCGGGTGTCGACTGGATGACAGCGCGTCAGCTTCCTTTGCTCTCTCTATGCGGCACCATCTCGCGATCGCCGCTGGCGAGCCGCGAGGCGGTCCTGGCGACCGCACTGCCGGTTCTGTCGTTGCAGGAGTTGGGTAGTGCGGAGCTGGCCACGACTCTTGTGAAGACACGGCGACTCGAGAGCGATACGACCCTGCGAGAGGCCGTCGCCCGTGGGTGAGCCGACGCCTGATCTGCCGGCGGTTTGGAGCAGGCGAAACGCAGCGCTGCTCAGCGCCGTTTCGGCGATCGGTCTCGTTCAGGCGCTCCTCAGCGTCGTCCTGGCGTTGGGTGTGGCGCGAGCGTTTGATCTGACGACCGGCGCGGAAGCGTCCAGGTTTTCTCCCGGCCTACTCGTAGGCCTCGGGATTACGCTGTTTGCATTGGCCAGTGCCGCGGCGCGGTACGGCGAGCGAGTGCTGTCGGAGAAGCTCGGTCAGCGGCATGTGCACCAAGTGCGGCTGGCTCTCTGGGATCATCTGGAGCGGCTGCCAGCGACCCGCGTCACCGGTCAACTGCGGGGCGCGACGGCCCTTCGCTTTCTGGGCGATCTGACCACCCTCAAGACCTGGGTCAGTCGAGGACTGGCCGGGTCGACCGTGGCCGGTCTGATGATCGTCGGTGGTATTTCGGCCCTGGCGGTGCTCAGCTGGAAGCTGGCCGGCGCGACGCTCGTTGTCGTCGCCGTCACGGTCGCGGTGCAGTCTCGCTGGATTCGGATCGCCGGGCAGCGAATCAAAGCGCTCAGGCAGTTACGCTCCCGTCTCGCGACCGACATCGTCGAGCGGATCTCCAGCCTGGCCATCATCCAGGCGGCCAATCAAGGGAAGCGGGAGCGTCGCCGGATCTCCAAGAGGAGCGGAGCGGTTGTTCGCGCTTCGGTCGAGGCTGCGTCCGCCTCGGGCGTTCTGCTGGGAAGCGGCGAGCTGTCGTCGGTCGCACTGATGGGAACGGTTCTCGTCATTGGTGCCGCGGAGGTCGCCTCGGGGACTTTGAACCCTGGCACGCTGGTCGCCGGTCTGTTGCTCTCCAGACACCTGGGAAGGCCGGTGCGGCGACTGAGCAGAACTCAGGAGCAGTGGCTGCGGGCCACTGTGGCGCGCCGCAAGATAGAGCAATTCCTGGAGCTC
>JAOTUP010000352.1 GCA_029863825.1 Acidobacteriota bacterium
CCCGCCAGTGCCTTGAAAAACGGGTTCAGGGGGTCCAGGTCCAGGGCTCTCTCGGCTTGCTCTCTCGCTTCCCCAATCCGACCGACGATGGTCAGCAGGTGCGCGTAGAAGATCCGCGCCTCTGCATAGTTCGGGTTGAGCTCGAGGGCACGCAGAAACGACTCTTCACCACCCTTCCAGTCGAACTCGTACCAGACCCTGAAGTTCGCCTCGGCCAGATGAGCGTCGGCCAGCGAGTCGTCGAGTGCGAGAGCGCGGTCGATGAGCTCTCTCCTCAGCGGCGCGATTTCGCCGGGCTTGGCAAGGCCAAACTGATTCCGAAAACTCCACACCCGGGCCATTCCGACAGAGGCCGGAGCATAGTCCGGAGCGATCTCGAGCGCCGCCTCGAAGTACTTCTGTGCGGCGTCGAAACCTCGTGGATTGAACTGCTGAAGATGAAAGAGCCCCTTGAGAACCGCATCGTAGGCCGCGGGATCCACCTCTCGCTCTGCCGAAAGAAGAGCCTCTTCCTGCGGCGAAAGTGCCACCCGCACACCTCCGGCGATCGCCCTGGCGACCTGTGCCTGCAGGCCGAGAATGCTCGTCAGGCTTTCGGTATAGCGCTCGCCCCAGAGAATCCGCTCGGTCGTCGCCTCGATCAACTGTGCGCTGATGCCCACCTGCTCTCCCTCCCGCACCACCGATCCCTCGACCACTGCGTCCACGCCCAGAGCCACCGCGATTTCGGACAGCGGCAGCTCGGAGCCCTTGTACCGCATGACCGACGACCGAGCGATCACCCTGAGCGCGCCGATCTTCGACAGATCGGTGATCAGCGCCTCGGTCATTCCGTCTGCGAAGTACTCCTGCTCAGGATCTCCCGAGAGATTGCGCAGCGGCAGCACGGCGAGCGAGGCAATCCGAGGTCCCACAGGTTCGGACACAGCGGTCCCGGATGCAGGCCCATTCCTGGTGAATACCACCCAACCGGTTACACCCACCAGAATCACTACTAGAGCCACAGCAGCCAGAAGGCCGACCTGGCGTGGCCGGGACGCCGCCACCAGCCTGCCGGCTCGCATCTGTCGTCGCAGCCCCTGCAGTCGGTCCCGAAGCTCCTCGGCCGAGGCGAACCGCTCACCCGGCTCCTTCTCGAGGCATTTTTCGATGATCGCGCTGAGCTCCTCAGGCAGACCCTCTTTCAAGTCCGACACCGGCGTTGGCGTGTCTTTGATAATCGAGCTGATGAGTGACACCCCGGTGTCGCCTGTGAAGGGCCGCCGTCCCGTCGCCATCTCGTAGAGAATGATCCCGAGCGAGAAGAGGTCGGACCGAGCATCAGCCACCTGTCCCTGGGCCTGTTCGGGAGACATATAGGGATACGTCCCCATGACCGTCCCCACCTTGGTCATCGTCTCCGTTGCCAGCTGGGTGACGTCGTCGGGACCAGCTACCACCTCCAGCCGCGCCAAACCGAAGTCGAGAACCCGCAGACGATTCTCCTTGTCGATCATGATGTTGCCGGGCTTCAAGTCCCGGTGGACGATGCCATGCTCGTGTGCTGCACGCAGGGCATCGGCGAGCGGAATGGCCAGCTCGAGTAGACGCTCGGCCGAGTACCCCTCAGATGGAATCAGCTCGTCGAGTCCCTTGCCCTCGACGTGCGCCATGGTCAGAAAGTGAACGCCGTCGTCCTCTTCGACCGAGAACACCGTGACGATACTCGGGTGGTCGAGGGCGGCAAGCGCCCTCGCCTCCCTCTGCAGACGCTTCAAGCGATCGGGATCGCTCGCCACCTCCGCCGGCAGGACCTTGAGCGCTACCTTCCGCCCAAGCTTGTTGTCCTCGGCCAGATACACCTCGCCCATCCCGCCAGCACCGAGTTTGGCGGTGATCTGGTAGTGGGAGAGACTTTCGCCGATCAAATCTGTGAGCTCATTCTAGCCCCCAAGAAGGGTGAAACATTACGTAATGCACACCGTGATTCTCGGTCTTCATAGCTCCGATAACCACTTGCTCTACGTATTGAGTCCCCCTCTTCCCGGCTCGAGATATTGCGTCGTCGCCCGCCGCCTCCGGGAACTCAGGACGCCGGCAGGTTCATCCGGCGCAGGAGATCCTGGAACCGCGGTTCCTCTCTCAGGGCCCGAAGCGTGACGGCGGTGCCGATGTAGGGCATGTTTGGGTCGTGTTGCTCGATCTGGGAATCGAGGCAGTCGAGGGCCTCCTCTGTCCTGCCGGCAGCGGCGAGATTGAATCCTTCGCACAACCCAAACTGCTCCTGCTTCCAGTCGGCCAGCGCACCCATGGCTCCGGCAAAGCCGCCTTCCTCGTAGCCGGCCTCGAGCGCCCTCACGGCATCCGGCCGGCCTCGCCCCGTCCAGTTCGCGACCGCCGCCTCGTAGGTTTCCTCGTACCGCCCGAGACAGTAGTTGCCTCTCACCATGCCTCCAAGGGCTCCGGTATTTGTCGGCATTCTCTCCAGAACGCTGCTGTAGAAAGCGAGTGCTTCCTCGCAGCGACCAGTATCTTCCAGCACAATGCCGTTGAGCAGCGGAAACAGCCCGTTGTACGGGTCGAGCTCGAGCGCCCGCTGCATCTGCGCCATCGCCTCGTCGGGGCGCCGCATGATGGCCAGAAAGTGGGCATAGAAAGCACGCACGTCCGCGAGATTCGGATTGAGCTCGATGGCGCGCCGAAACGAGGCTTCGCCGGCCTCCCAGTTCCACTCGGTCCAGGTCTCGATTCCGGCGAGCGCGCCGTGGGCCTCGGCAACGGAATCGTCGATCTCGAGAGCTCGCAAAGCGGCCGCCTTCGCCTTCGGACCGGCCACAGAGGGTGGCACCAGCCCGAACTGCTGACGTCCAGCCCACACCATGGCCATGCCCGCATGCGCCTGGGCGTAGTCGGGATCCTTTTCGAGCGCTGCCTCGAAGTAGGCCTCGGCAGCATCGAAGCCCGCCGGCGTCAGCGTCTGCCAGTTGGATTGGCCCTTGAGGTAGTTCTCGTAGGCTTCCGGGTCGATTTCCCGCTCGCGGGTCAGGAGCGCCTCTTCCCCGGGCGTCAGGGTCACTTCGATCTCGCCGGCGATGGCCCGGGCCATCTCACCCTGCAGCGTCAGAATGCTCGCGATCTCCCGCTCGTATCTGTCGGCCCAGAGATTGGTCTCCGTCGCCACCTCGATGAGCTGCGCCGTGATACCTACACGGTTGCCCTCCCGCACCACCGATCCCTCGATCACCGCGTCGACATTGAGCTCACGGGCGATCTCCGAGATCGGCTTTTCAGCGTCCTTGTACCGCATCGCCGACGTCCGCGAGATCACCTTGAGCGCTCCGATCTTCGACAGATCCGTGATCAGCGCCTCGGTCATACCGTCGACAAA
>JAOTUP010000353.1 GCA_029863825.1 Acidobacteriota bacterium
CGGCTCGGCGGAGCATCCTATGAACACGTCCGTGCGGCGCTTGCATCCGGGTGAGTTCGCCAAAGCCGAGGCCAAGGCGCGCGAGGCGACCGGCAAGAGCTGGGACGAGCTGTTTCCGCCGGGCGAGTACTACGGACTGACTCACCGGACGCTTCCCACTTCAGGGCTCTGTCTTGTCGAAGCGCTGGGTGGCGAGATCGGCGAACTGCTGAATCGCCGCGCCTGGCTCTTCATCCCGCCGCTCCCCTTCATGGAGGTGGAGTCGGCGTGGAGCAGGGTCGTCGCGGTCGCGCCGCGGGACGAGGAGGACGATGAGGCGGGGTTCTTCGACGCCATGGGAGCCATGGAAATGCTCGACATGACGCTTCCGTTCAGCGTTCAGACGCCGCAGTGGGCGAACTACGAACCGCTATCGATCAAGTACACGAAGCGAGTCGGTGGGCAGGATTTGGGACTGGGACGCAACAATGCCCACTGTCGGGCGAGCTTTCACCTCGCTACGCACATGGACGGCGAAAAGCACTTCTGGGCCGCCGGACGAACCATCGGGCAGGTGCCTCTCGACTATTGGCACGGTCCTGGCGTGATTGTCGACATCTCCGATGTCGTCAGCGACTCGAGTGTCTACACGCCGGAGATGATCGAGGAGCGAGTCGATCTCCATGATGGCGACATTCTGCTGATCAAGGCAGGTTGGCACAGGTATGGCTGGAACAGTCCTGACGCCGATGAATTCCGCTACATGATCCAGCACCCTGGACCATCGCCGGAGTTTGCCGACTGGTGCGTCGAACGTCGGATCAAATGGCTCGGTATTGACTGTGTCGCGATGGAACATCCGATGAACACCATCCAGCGAATCTTCCATCCCGGGACCTTTGCCGTCGCCAATGCCAAGCTCAAGGCGCAGTACGGCAAGGACTGGGACGAGGTCTATCCGCAAGACAAGTACTACCAGGACATGCACCTCAATCTTTTCCCCAAGGGCATCGTTCACGCGGAGAACCTGGGCGGGGCCATTGCCGATGCCGAGACAGGTCGGTACTACATCGCCGCCTTCATCCAGCGCGGCATGGAATTGGCCTCGTGCTGGGGCAGGTTCGTGGCGTTCCGGGAAGGATAGAAAGGCTCTTCGGCACGGGTTTGCGACCAGACGGTGTCTGGCACGCGGGGCGCGAGGAATTTCTGCGTACCATGTTGAGGCACGGTTCTTGACGCGCTGAGTGAGCCCACCGCTGATAGGCTGATGAGCCCGCAGCAGAGTCCGCACCGTACTCTCGACACGACAAGGAGATAGACATGAGACGAGGATTGACGAGCTACTGCCTGGCGTGTGTCGTCATTACCGGATGCGCGCCGCAGGGTGAAGCGCCGGACGTAGTGGCCGAGGCAACCGGTGTCGCGGTCGAGGTGAGAGAAGACGTCGACAAGCGCCTGGCGCGCTATGCCCCGACCGAGCTCGAGGCGGATCTCACAGGCGTCGCCGAAAGCGAGTTGCCGGTTCTCGTCGAGCTGATCAAAGCGGGCAAGCTCATGGACGAGATCTTCCTGCGCCAGGTGTGGGTTGGCAATCCGGAATTCCGCGCTCGCCTCGCCGCCGCCGAGGGCACAGTCCAGACGTACTTCGATGTGAACTTCGGGCCATGGGACCGGCTGGACGAGATGGAGCCATGGGTGGGAGAGACGGCGCATCCGCCGGGGGCCGGGTACTACCCAGTCGACATGAGCGCCAAGGAGCTCGAGAACTGGATCGAGGCTCATCCTGAGGATCGGGAAGCGCTGACGTCTCTGTTTACGGTCGTCCGTCGAGAAGGAGACGCGTTGGTCGCGGTGCCGTATTCCGAGGCGTACCGGGAATTCCTCGAACCAGCGGCTGAGCACCTGCGCCGGGCGGCGGAACTAACGGCCAACGACTCGCTGAAGACGTACTTGAGCTTGCGGGCCGACGCCTTCGCCTCCGACGACTACTACGCGAGCGATCTTGCCTGGATGGATCTTCAATCGCCGGTCGAAGTGACCATCGGTCCCTATGAGACCTACGAAGATTCGCTCTTCGGCTACAAAGCGGCCTTCGAGGCGTTCGTGACCGTCGACGTGCCGGAGGAATCGGCGAGGCTCGAGCGTTTCAAGAGCTTCCTGCCGTGGCTCGAGGAGAACCTGCCCATCGGCGATGAGGACAAGAACGTGCGCGGCACCGAGAGTCCGATTCGCGTCGTCGACGAGGTGTTCGTGGGTGGAGACTCGAAAGCCGGCGTGCAGACGCTGGCGTTCAACTTGCCGAACGACGAGCGCGTGCGAGAGGAAAAGGGCTCGAAGAAGGTCATGCTGAGAAACGTTTTGCGAGCCAAGTACGAGCAGATTCTCCTGCCCATTGCCGAGCTGGTCATGGTGCCGGAGGACATCGATCGGATCTCGTTCGACGCATTCTTCTCGGAATCGTTGCATCACGAGCTGTCGCACGGTCTCGGGCCAGGGAAGATTACGGTCGACGGTCGTGAGACGGAGGTGCGGCTCGAGCTGAAGGAGCTCTATTCGACCCTGGAAGAAGCCAAGGCGGACGTCATGGGTGTCTACAACATCCTGGCGCTCGTCGGTGAGGGCAAGATGCCGGAGACGATGGCTGAGACGCTCCTGCCGACCTACGTCGCCGGTCTCTTTCGCTCGGCCCGCTTCGGCCTGCACGAAGCGCACGGCCGTGGAGTCGTCGCGCAATTCAACTATCTGCTCGAGAAAGGTGGACTCGAGGTGAGTTCGGAAGGTCGTTTCCGCGCCGTGCCGGAGGTTTTCCCGGCAGCGATAGAGAGCCTGCTGCAGGAGATGTTGATGCTCCAGGCGGTCGGAGACTATGAAGGCACAGTTCTCTTCCTCGATACCTATGGCGTGGCGAGCGAGGCTCTAGTGGCGGCGATCGCGCGACTCGACGAAGTGGCGGTCGACATTCGGCCTGTCTATTCGCAGGCAGAAGAGCTGCTCACTCGGTGAGGGAACCACAACGTCGGACCTGAGGGTGCGCAGGGTTGACAGCGCGCAGCCACCGTGTAACCCTCCCTGTAACCTTGCGAAGGGAGAAGGGCTCCGCAGGTGTGGCGCGGCGCAGGAGAGGCGACCGCTCGCGAACCGGAGCAGGAACAGTCGCGATGCCACGTTTGACTCTTGCACTTCTGGCGGCTTGTCTCGGAGTCGCCGTGAGGGTCCCGGTTTGCGCCTCGACGGAGGAGGGAACGCCCGCCGCGGTCATCTCAGCTGACGCTCAACGCACGGAGTACAGTTGGAGCGAAGGCTTCCAGTTGCACGCGGAGCGTTTCGAGATGCCGGATGGCGTAGTCCGCGTTCTGGGCTCACTCGAGATCGGC
>JAOTUP010000355.1 GCA_029863825.1 Acidobacteriota bacterium
CGTGGGAGATACGCCGGTCGAGGGATACTCGAACTTCCTCTTCGTACTTATCGGGGCGGCGTTCATGCGCCTGGGCATCCACGATCCGATGCCCGTCCTCAAAGGACTCGGTGTCGCCTCACTGCTGGGAAGCTCGGTTCTGGTGTTCATTCTGGGCCGCCGCTGGCTGCCGCCGGCGGCGGCCACAGTCCCCCTGGTCCTGCTGAGCGGCTACTCGGGGACAGTGCTCTGGGCCGTCTCGGGTCTCGAGACGGGCGTCTACCAGTGCCTCCTGCTGCTGTCCGTGCTTCTCGTTGTCCTGGCGGCGGAGAAACGCGGCGGCTCTCAACGTCGCGCTCTCCTACTCGGCGCAGCCGTTTGCAGCGTTCTCCTTTCTCTCGCTCGACCCGAGGGACCGGTCATCGTCCTGGTGCTTCTGCTGTTCGTCGCCTTCGGATGCCGTGACGAGGGCCATAGGGTGTCACTGCGCTCGGTCAACTGGCTCGCCGCCCCGTTTCTCTCTCTCTATATTCCCTACTTCGCCTGGCGAGTGCTCTATTTCGGTCACCTGGTGCCGAATTCAGTGGCTTGCAAAGCCGGCCACCCGGCCGAGCCGTTCGAGATCATCACCGATTTCGTCTGGTTCGGCTGGATCTACGGCCTTCTGGCGCTCGCTTCACTGGCCACTACACGCAATGCCCGGCAGATTCTCCTGTGGGGGATCCCGCTCGCCTATGCGTTTATCCTCTACGATGTCGATCCCATCATGAGCCATCACAATCGGCATTTCCTCGCCGCTCTGCCTTTGCTTCTCATCTCGGCGACCATCGGCATCCAACAGCTCGCGCAGCTGTCGCCGGCACTTGTCAAATGGCGAGCGGAGCGCTGGCTTGTCGCCGTGATCGTCGCCCTAGGTGCCGCGGTGACGTTGCCTGCGCTGCTTCGCGACATCAGGGTGACCGCCGCCGACGGCCACCCGCCGGCCGCTCCGCGGCGAGAGCTCGCCACCTTTCTCAAAGCCCGACTCACTGCGGAGGACAGCTACGTGATCGGCGATACCGGCCTCGTTCCGTTTCTGACCGGTGGCACCGTCATCGACGCTTATTGCCTCAACACTCGGGAGGCGACGGGGCCCGAACTCGATGGCTCGCCCGATCTCCTGGCTGATTGGATCCTCAACCGAGAGGCTCGCTTCATCGTCATTCAGAGCTCCCACGCGGACATATTGACGCCGGTATGGGATGCCGACCGGGCCATAGCAAGCCACCCAAGGCTCGACTCGGAGTATCGCCAGATAGCCACTTTCGGACGCTCCGAGGACGTTTTTCACTACTTTCTTTTCGCGCGCTCGTCCGCCTGACTGGGCGCCCTGTTTCGGCGCGGCCACCGGCCCGACTGTATCGCCGAGGTCTCCCTTTCGGCTACCATTGCTCGGATGACGAAGAGTCGACACTGGAGGAAGTCGAGCCGTAGCATCGTATCGACGGCAACAGTACTGTTGCTGACCACGCTGGCTACCGGGTGCTCGTCGCTCCCACGCTCGACGCCGGCAGGAAGGCCGCTCCCAGCGCCGGAGCCTGCTCGACACTCACCTGAACACGCCGGGTTTCGGTCGAATGCCATCGAAGAGCTGGCTGGGCGCGTCGTCCAGACGGCCCGATCCCTTCTCGACACGCCGTATCGCTATAGCGGCTCCGATCCCGGCGGCTTCGACTGCTCCGGGTTGGCCTCCTACGTATATGCCTCGGCCGGCGTCGAGCTGCCGCGAACCGCTGCGTCGCAGGCACGCGTCGGCAGCTGGGTCGCACCGGACGAGCTGCTGCCCGGAGACCTCGTCTTCTTCGGTGAGAAGCGGAGTCGACCGTTCCATGTCGGCGTCGTCGTCTCGGTCCCGGGCGAGCCGCTGACGATGATCCACTCGGCAACCTCGAGCGGTGTCATCGAGACCGAGATCCTCTCCGACTCCTACTGGCTGCCGCGCCTCAAGTTCGGTCGCCGCGCTCTGGGAACCCGTTGAGAACCGTCTCCAGAGTCTCCAAATCGCCGTTCACTTGCCCCATCTTCGCGGCGGCGCCCCGAGATCGGCGGAGTCGGAGGAAGAAACCCCAGCGACGGAATCCGCCCGCCTTGTTCCAACGTACCTCTTGTAGCGGCGGCCCAAGCGCCCCCGGTATCACCTCCGGACACGCGGCACTCGAGGAAAGAAGGAGTAGCAGATGACTCCTATGTTCCGAAGCCTCTACAGTCTTCTCGTAGCGTCCGTTCTGCTCGCCGCCTGTGTGCCGATCTTCAGTGAGGGCTCGTTTCAGACGCTTAAACTGATCTTCGAGCTCAACAGCTCGATCGCCGACGGCGACGAAGAGCTTGTCAATGTCACCGTCTTCCCGCAAGGTGCAAAAGTGAAAAAGACCTTTCTGCAGGTCTCCGGGCGGTTGACCGCGCCCGCCAGCCAAGACTTGCCGGACACTGTCAGGCTCCAGGCCGTCGTCGAGAGCTCGCCGAGCGGCGTTGTCGTGCAAAGAGTCTCCATCACGCTCGGGATCGGCGACGACGGACTCTTCAGCGGCAGCAAGAAGATCAAGAAGAACATCGGTGCCGGCGACATGTTGAGCGTGAGTTTGGAGCCCTCGGGTGGGGGTCTGCCCGAGGACACGGGGATCGAGCTGTGCGTCGATCTGGTGAAGAAGAAATCACACCTCAAGAACCTGCCGGAATGTGTAGAGGATGACAGCGGAAACGGTGGGAACGTCGAAACACTTGCCGGTCTACAGAGCGACTTCCTGACACCGACGTGCGCACGCGCCGGTTGCCACAGCGCCGACTCCGCCCAGGCGGGGCTGGTGCTCGTCGCCGGACAGTCTTTCGCCAACCTTGTCAACGTTGCTTCGACGCAGGTCGGGAGCCTGAATCGGGTCACGCCCAACGATCCCGAAGCAAGCTATCTGGTCAAGAAGCTGCGGGGCGACCCGGATATTGAAGGCGATCGCATGCCGCGCGGTGGGCCGTTTCTCTCACCAGCGGAGATCGATCGGTTCATTCGCTGGATCGACGACGGCGCAGCAAACAACTGACGGCTGGAGGAGGTCAGTGCCCGACTTCCCAGGACGCACTTCCCTATTGGCGTTTCTTGTCTCGCTTCTCGTCACCACGACGGCCGTGTCCCAGACAGGGCTCGGCGATCCAATCCTACTGAGCGGAAGCGAGAGGATGGAATTCAACCGACCCGAATCGTGGGCCATGAAGTACTTCACGTCCGTGTCGATGATGTCCGGCATTGGCACCACCGAGACGACTCGTCCTGGCTCCATTCACCTTTCCTTCGAAGCGGGTTTTGTGCCCTCGCTCTCCGAAGAGA
>JAOTUP010000356.1 GCA_029863825.1 Acidobacteriota bacterium
GCCGAGACCCGGAGTGAACTCGGGATGGGCGAACACCGGGCGGCGCCCCTGAAGCGTCAGCTCGTGGACCAGGTCTTCCGCATCGACGAAGGGCCCCGAGCGGCTGTACTCCAAGAGCACATAGTCGGTGCCGGCGAGCGTCAAGATGCCCCCTTGATCGTCGCTGTCGAGGTCTTCGATGAGATCGCGATCGATTCGCACCTCGGCACCGAGCAGTATTCTGGGCGTCGCTCCGACTCGGCGTTGCAGCTCCCGGCGCAACGCCTCGAGCCTGCCCGGGTCGCAATTCCACCAGCTGCCGACTCGTTGATGGGGTGTGGCGATGAGAGTGTCGCTACCGTCGGCAGCTGCGAGACGGCAAATCGCAGCCGCCTCGTCGATCGTCCCAGGGCCGTCATCCAGGCCCGGCAAGCAGTGCAGATGAATGTCGATCATCAGGCGGCGGAATCGGAGATCTCGTTGGCGATCTCTTCGGAGTAGGTCTCGTAGTAGTGATATTTGCGGCCATAGCCACCGGCGCGACGCGGCTGGTGGCGGTTGAGAACAGTTCCCAGCATTCGGACGTCGGCCAGTCGCAGACGGTCGCAGCATGACTTGACATCGGCGCGAAGGACATTATGGGCGCGAAAGCAGAGCACCACGCCATCGCCGATGGAGCCGGGCAAGGCTGCGTCGGTGACCGCCAGGACCGGTGGCGTGTCGACGATGACGAAATCGAAGTCACGCCGCGCATCTTCAAGAAACTGCCTCATTCTCTCGGAAGCCAGCAGTTCGGAAGGATTCGGGGGGTGAGGACCGGCAGGACAGAAGGTGAGGTTGTCCTGGCCGCTGGCAATAAACAGCTCGTCGGTGCTGGCACCGCTGGTTAAGTGGTTCACGAGCCCGCTTCGGTTGGAGGAGCCGAAGATTTTGTGGAGTCTCGGTTTTCGCAAGTCGGCGTCCACGAGGAGGACTTTCTTTCCGAGCTGTGACATGACCACCGCGAGATTTGCTGCGGTTGCCGTCTTGCCTTCTCCCGATTCGGCGGACGTCACGGTGACGACGCCCAGTTGCTCGGCGGAGGACAGGAGGAGGGCCGTGCGAAGCGACCGATAGGCTTCCGACACCGCGAGCCTGGGCTTCAGGGCGGGGATGAGCTCGATCGATGAGACATCCTCGGTGTCCGAGCCTGTGGCTTTCGACCCCGAGCGCCGAGAACCGTAGCTGGAGTAGCTTCGGTAGCCATAGCCGGTACCGCTGAAGCCGATGTCGGGGATGACCGCAAGGAGGGGAAGACCGGTCAGGGCCTCGAGCTCCTCAGGTGTCTTTACAGTACGGTCCAGCAAGTGGGTGAGAAGGACGAGACTGACTCCAAGCATAAGGCCGGCTGCCAGTCCCAGCGACAGGTCGAGGCGCAGAGAGGGACGGAATGGGCTTCTGGGCACGAGCGCCGATTCGACGATATGGACATTGGATTCTCTCTCTCTCGACAACCGCGCCGACATACCGGTTTCTGACTGCTCTCTCAATAGCTGATCCAGCAGCCCTTTGCGCGCCGATACCTCTCGGCTCAGATAGTTGTATTCGACGGAAGCCTGCCCGAGATCGAGCGCTTCGCTCTTGACCTTGTTGATTTCGGCGATGAGGCGCTGTTCGCGAGAGCGAGCTGATTGCAGCTCGGCGCTTCTCTGCTCTCGGACTTCGTTGAAGCTCTTGTCGACTTGCCTGTCGAGCAATCGGCGCCGCTCCTCGATCGCGGCCTTCAAGTCGATCATGTCGGGCCAGTCCGGCTTGTAGACCTGCAACCGCGATTCGTAGTCGCTCTCCATGCGCAGCAATTCCCGCCGCAGCTCGCTCACCAGACCGAGGGACCCTTGTTCGGCGATTCGCTCTTTTCGAGTGAGATCGAGCTCGTTGAATCTGGACTCCTTCTCGATTCGCTCTATCTGCGCAGTGGCAAGGTCGTTGTTCAGGTTCGACAGGCGCTGCAAAGTGAGATTGGTGTCCGGATCCATTGTGATGAGATTGGTGTTGCGACTCAGGTCCTGGAGCTGCTCCTCGGTGTCGCGAATCTGCTGGCGCAGGCCTTCGATCTCATCGTCAATGAATCGTGACGTTCGGCCGACCCTCTCTGAGCGCGTGTCTATGCCTCTGTCGATGAAGCTCTGGACGACGCCGTTGGCGATCTTCGCCGCGAGTTCCGGGTCGGAAGTGACATAGCTGATGGTGACCAGCTCGGTCCCGTCGATCGGATCGATGCTGGTGCCGCCGAGAATCCGGTTCGCCAGGTGTGCTACGCGCAGCTCGTCACCTGAAGCCGACGCCTCACCCGGAGCGAAACCGGCTCCCGAGGGATCGAATGCCGGATCGTCCATCAGGCGCAGGTCCCGAACGACTCTCTCCGCCAGGCCGCGGCTTTGCAGCAAGCGGTATTGAGTCGGGTAGTACTTGGCACTGGCCCAGGCGGCAAGCCACGGATTTGTGTTGCTGTCGACAGGGAACATCGTCCTCTGTTCGATCTGGATCGTCGCGCTGGCGCGGTACAAACGCGGGGTCAGAGAATAGTGCAGCACGCCGACGGCAATCCCGAGGGTGCAGACTGCGAGTACGATGCGCCATCGCCGGAGGAGAAGCTGGATGTACTCGCCGACGTCGAACGGAAGTTCACGAGACGACGATTCAGAGGGAGCTGCGAGATAGATCTCGCTCAAAAGAACGACTCCTTGACCTCTATGACGTCGCCGTCCTCGAGCGGAACGTCGTTGTCCTTGCCGGCGAGTATGCTCTTGTAGCGAAGCTCGAACTGCCCGTTGCCGCCGGCTCGGGTGACGATGATCTTTCCGGATGCGTTCTCCGTCGGTCCTCCAGCCTTTGAGATTGCCGAGATGACACTGATGTGCTCCGTGCTGCGAAACACCTGAGCGCCGGGGCTGCGGACCTCTCCGATGCAGTAGACGGTGACCGTGTAGGCCGACGACACGCTGATCAAATCGTTCGCATAGACGGGTACGTTTACTGCAGGGTCCATCTTGTGAAAGAGATCCCTGGCGCTGACGGTGAGCTGATCGGAAAGGCCGTTCCGCGCCTGGCGGCGGACGGTGATCGCATCGCCTGCGGACTCGGTGAGACCTCCGGCCTCGGTCAGCGCCTCGATCAGCGTCCAGCGGCCGGAGAAGGGCAACCGCCCAGGTTTTCTGACGGCGCCGATTACCGTTATCGGACGCGACATGTATTCGAGAATCTCAACCGTCACCGACGCCTTCTGCAGAAAGCGCTCGAGAGAAGTGGCGATGACGGAAGCGGCCTCCGACGAGGTGCGACCGGCTAGGCCGACCTCGCCCACGTGAGGGAG
>JAOTUP010000357.1 GCA_029863825.1 Acidobacteriota bacterium
TCCAGCTGACCCGGAGGAGTACCTGCGGCTGCCCGACTGGGTGTCGTCGGAGGGTGTGGTCGATCTGCGCATTACCGAAGAGCTGCGGGAGGTCGCCTATCTCGACCAGACCGAGCTCGTGGTGGTGGATGTCCCGCCCGGGGTCGAGGTCTACAACGGCGAGCGCTGGATCGAGGGGACGATCGACGGTCTGGATCTGCGCCTCCTGGGTCCGCTCGAGACGCCGACGGCGGTCACTGGAAACGATGGAAGCGATGCGCTGGGAGTCGTGGCCGAGCTGGATGACCGGTATCTGACGAACCACTCGGGCACGCGTCTGTACCAGGGAGCCGTGCAACCGCATCGCCTGGAGATCGAGATCCCGTCGCGCATTGCCGAAACCGGTCGTGCCGCCCTTGTTTTGACGGGCTGGCTCCATTGGGGCAATACGAGCATGAATCTGGCTCGTGCCCAGGATCCGGACGGCGCACCGATCTTCCCGTATCTGGAGGTTCCGGCGACCGGCGGTGGCTGGCGACGCGTCGATCTGGACGTGGGACTCCCGGCAGGGAAGACGAAGCCGGTCGTCGTGGATCTCGCGGGCGTCGTTGACGCGGCCGATCCTCGGGTTCGCATCACCACAGACTTCGAGGTCTACTGGGACCGGATTGCGGTTGCCGAGGCGCTTCCCGTTCCAGCGACAGAGCATCGAATTCATCGGCTGGCCCCTGCCTCGGCCGAGCTCTACTATGGCGGCTTCTCGAGGTGGTATCGGCCGGCCGAGAACGGCCCGTATCTTTTCGATTATTCCGAGCGCCGGCCCTATCCGTGGCGTGAGAACGACAGCGGTGCGCGAGCGATCGCCTGGCAAGAGCACGAAGGCTTCTACACTCGCTACGGGAGCGTAAGAGATCTGGTCGCAGAGATCGACGATCAGTTGGCTGTTTTCGGTGCCGGCGAGGAGCTTGCGTTGTCATTCGATGTCGCGACCGTGCCGCCACTGCCTCTTGGGTGGAAGCGAACGCTCTTCCTGCACTCGGAAGGGTGGGAAAAGGACGGCGATCCGAACGTCGCGTGCGGACAGACCGTCGGGCCGCTGCCGTTTCGAGGCATGGGGGAGTATCCGTGCTCTCGCTCTGCCGATGTTCAACCGGGAGCCTTCGAGCCCGGCATGCGAGCCGACCGCTGGGTCGATCGCAGCCGCCTCGCGCGGCGTGTGGCGGCGTGGTCTGAGGTCCGCTAGACGCTTCCGAATCGCGATCTTGGCAAGACCTCGTGGTGGCGTTTGGTCCTCGAGAGGTCGAAGCGCGAGCCGACTGGACCCGGAACGCTCGATCTTCCGCGAGATCTCGTGCCGTGGCCGGGAAGGCGACCTAGTCGCCGTCGCCGGCGAGCTCGTAGACGAGCGCGCCCAAAGCCCAGCCGACGCTCGAGCCTTGAACTCGAAGCGGCGCCGTAATGCGCTCGGTCGTGTCTGAGAAACCGAAGCCGTCTGTGAGAAGCGTGGTGATGTGGGCCGCGGCATAGCAGTAGGTCGGGAGATACGGGTTGTCGGCGACTCCTGGATCGGCGGCAACCATGGCATTCCAGTCCTGCGAACAGAAAGCCGTACCTTTCGCCGCCAGCGCCTGCGGCTCGAGGCGTTGGCCGAGATCGAAGAAGTCGGCCGCGTAGGCGTAGACCGAAGAGGCGAGGAAGTCTCCATAGAGAGGCGGCTGGTAGGTGCCGAAGAGTGAACACGGTCCTTCATCACACGGGGCAGTGAAGGTTTCTCGAATCGCCGTGCGGCACGCATCGAAGTCTCCGGTTCCGAAGCCACCGTCCGCAAGCGGATAACCACGAATAAAGCAGGCGTCGGAGTCGACGTGAGCTCGCGCCTGGTCCTGGCCGAGACCGAGATAGCTGTAGGTGTAGAGATGATAGGTGTTCGTACCGATGGTCACCGCCTGACCGTGCTTTAGCGGGTAGTCGAGCGGTACGAACGTGATCTGCGTCGAGGCGCCTCCAAGGTCGAGCGCGCCGACGGTGGGAAAGGCCCCTCCGTGTTCGAGATGACCGAGGAGATAATTGGCGCCGATCCAGCCGTAGGTGCCTTCTTCGTGACCGCTTATCACTCGGGCGGAGCTTGAGGCGAAAGGAAGGTCCGCGAACGAGCGCCGGATGCTGGCGATGATCTCTTCTTGCTCCGCCGGCGGCAGAAGCCTCATGCCGGCCGTGGCTCGCAAGAAGAGAGAAGTCATGGCGAGTGTTGCCGGATCGCTACCGATCTTCTCGAGCGCGAAGTCGATGAGTGGTGCGAGTGACCGCGCCGCATCGTCGGGGCGTCCGCCGTAGTCCCCGAGTCCGGGCTTCACCTTGAGCTCCCACGCCTGGCGTTCAGCATTGCGCGGGAAAGGGGCGGCTTCGATCCGCGGCAGCCTGTCGCCGCCCCGTGGATGCCACTGGTAGATCTGCATCGCCGAGGCGCTGCTCGAGGCGTCGATGACGAGCGCATAGCGCCAATGGCGATCGTCGGTCTCGACGGTCGGCTGGACGTTGGCGCGGGGCGGTGTTCGTACTTCTGGTGGAGACGGTGCGGATGGCGACAGCGAGGAACAACCCACGGCCGCGATCAGTGCGGCGGAAAAGCAGCCAGCCAAGAAGCCTCTCGGAAACTTGCGGATTCCTCTTGTGCTCCTCATGGTTGTCTCCTTTGGAAAGCGCACGCGCCCTTCGAACGCCGGCGAGTCAGCTGGGATGAGCCGCTTTCCGTCGATCTGCCAGTGTCGATGCCATATGTTATAGACACACACAGTCAGACGAGAATCAGATGGTTCCTTCGTCCGCTATCGACAGGGATGAATGGGTCGATGGAAGTCGGCTTTGGCGGCGTGAAGCACGGTGAGCCCTAGGACCGGTAAGATTGCGCTCTCGAAAGGAGGCTTGGATGACCGACTTGTTGCCTGCACCGTTACAGCCCTACGAGGGTCTCATCGTCGGCGCGGCCACTGCCGTTTTGATCTTCGTCATCGGCTGGATCGCGTCGAAATGGGTCTATCTTCTGTGCCTGCGGATGGCGCGCCGCGCGTCGGTGGACGAGGCCCTGGCGAGATTCCTGTCGGCGATAGCTCAGTACGCCGTCCTGGCGATTGCGGTCATTGCGTCATTGAGCAAGGTCGGTGTTCAGACAACGAGCCTGGTGGCATTGCTGGGTGCGGCGGGGTTGGCTGTCGGTCTGGCTCTGCAGGGCAATCTGAGCAACTTCGCGTCCGGCGTCATGTTGCTGCTCTTTCGGCCGTTTACTCTCGGCGATCGGGTCACGGTCGGGGGCAAATCGGGCAAGGTGCGGGAAATCGGTCTCTTTGCG
>JAOTUP010000358.1 GCA_029863825.1 Acidobacteriota bacterium
AAACGCTGACCCGGCGAGAGTCGCCGGCTGTCGCGCTTACGGCACCGAGATCATCCTGGTCGACGATGTACACGCGGCGTTCGACGAGGTGAGGAGAATCGAGCGCGAAGAAGGGCGAGCGTTCATCCACCCATTCGAGGGATTCCACACGATTACCGGAACGGCGACCGTCGGTCTGGAGTGGGCGACACAGGTCCCGGACCTGGATGCAGTGGTTGTTCCTATCGGCGGCGGCGGACTCTGCGCAGGTGTAGCGATCGCGGTGAAGCAACTGCAGCCGCAATGTCTCGTCTTCGGTGTCGAGCCCGAGGGTGCCGACACCATGCACAAGAGCTTTGCGTCCGGAAAGCCAGAGGCGATCGACAAAGTCAGGACGATCGCCGACAGCTTGGGCGCACCCCATGCCGAGCCCTACAGCTTTGCCATGTGCCGCCGCTATGTCGACGAGTTGGTAAAGGTGACCGATGAGGAGATGTGCTCGTCGATGGAGCTCCTCGTGGACGAAATGAAGCTCGCCGTCGAGCCGGCCGGCGCGGCAGCGACAGCTGCTCTCAGAGGTCCGCTGCGCGAACGTCTCATCGGCAAGCGAGTGGGACTCCTCGTTTGCGGCTCGAACATCGATCCCGCGACGTTTTCTCGATACGTCGGCGGTGTCGGCCGAGACCAGAACTGACGACAATCCCGAGCCGGCCTTGGCGAGTCGACCGGCGCAGCGCCTGAGCCGCCACCTCCACTACGAATCGGCGGCGAGGGAAAGCTCCATCTCTGCGCTCGGCCTGCGCCCCGGGAAGACGTCTTCCCAGTTGACACGACCGGTCAACTGCATGAGGACGAAAAGAGTCGTCACGGCACCCACAGTGACCGCCAGTCCGGTGTATCCCTCGAAGAAGAAGGCGTAACTGAAGAGAACCAGGAATACGAATTGGGCAGCTCCGGCATAGCGAACGGCCCGATCCAGACCGCAGACGAGCCGCAGATAGCTCACGACGAGACCGATGCTCACCGTCGCCGAAAGGAGAAAAGCGAAGTGGATAGAAAGGTGATCGACGAGATAGGCCAGCAAGAGATGAAACGAGAAGAACGCCGCGGCGAGAAAGAAGTAATGCATCGGGTGGAGATCGAGGTGTCCGAGAGCACCGAGCATCACGAGAACGGTGATGAAAAAGAGCAGGGACACGGGCGCGAAGAACGTGATGCGCGCCGTCAGCGGACCAGGATTCAGCTTGTTGGGGAGATCAATGCCGATGTTCTGGCCGCTGACCAGGCTCGCGAAGTCCCATTCGAGCGTCCAGCCGTCAGCGGAGCGACGTTTGGATGTGGGTGACAGAGTTCCCGGAACAAAGTCGAAGTCAGCGAAATCCGTATCGAGAGAGAGGGAAAAATCATTGATCTGCGCCACGCCCGATGGTGTGAAGAGATAGCGCCAATGATCGAGGCCGCGCGAGCGATAAGCGATCTCGAACACCGCTTCTTCACCGGGAGCGACAGCAGCTTGAGCGGAGGCGCCCTGCGACAGGTCGGCAACTGCCGCGACGTTCTTGCCGTCGATGGAGAAGGTGAACCCGTCGTAGATGCCTTGTGGGGACGGGAACGCAAAGTGCAGCTGGAGAGGGCCGGCGGCGATTTCCGGGAGGCGGGCCGAGTAGCGTCCCGCAAAGTCGACGGTATACGTGTCGTGCCAGAGGAGGCCCTTGCGGCGGTGCTCGACGTCGAGATCGACGTCGACGTGGCTCGATGTCAGCGGAACCGTGACCTTCTCGAACACCTCCTCTTCAACCTCACGAGTTACGGCATTGCCTTGCTCATCGGTGTCTTCGATCTGTTTGGTCACGGTGCGTGAGCGCCAGTGCCAGGCAGTCGGCGCCGCCTGGGCGTGATGGCCTCCCCACAGTTGACTGACGTCTTGGGAAAGCTCGGAACCGGTCTTGCTCGTGCGGTGGACGACGGAAGCTCCGAGAGTGAACCAGGCGACTGCAGTGCAGGCGAAGATGAACAGAATCGCCGTCAGTTTTCTGACAGTCATGATGCCATCTCGCGAATGGCTTGCAAGCGGCCGAAGCGGCGATCACGCCGTCTGAAGACGTCGACGGCACGTGCCAGGTCAGGGGCGTCGAAGTCGGGCCACAGCGTGTCGGTGAAGTAGAGCTCAGCATAGGCGGACTCCCAGAGCAGGAAGTCACTCAAGCGTTGCTCGCCACTGGTACGGATCAGAAGATCGAGATCCGGCACCTGGGGCGACGAGTGCTGAACACGTTGGAGCTGCTCTCGAAAAAGCAGCGGATCGGGACTCGCCATGCGACTGAGAGTTGTGGCTGCCTGGGTGATGGCCCAGCGGGCGGAGTAGTCGACTGCCAGGCGGAGACAAAGAGCCGTGCCTTCGGCGGTCTCCAGCTCGAGCCGCTCGATTCGATTGACGATGTGGGGCCGCAGCCGATCTCTTCTGCCGATGATCTCGACCCTGACACCCTTGTCAATGAGCTCACGGCGCTCGCGCGACAGGAACTCTTCGAAGAGATCCATCAACCCTTCGACTTCCGGCGCCGGCCGCAGCCAATTGTCAGCCGAGAAGGCGAAGAGGGTGAGAATCGAGATGCCCAGGTCGGGAGCCGCTTCGACGGTGCGGCGCACCGCTTTGGCCCCTTGGCGGTGGCCGGCGAGTCGCGGCAGGCCGCGGCCGGTGGCCCAGCGACCGTTGCCGTCCATGATGACGCCGACATGGAGCAGCCCTTTTGTGACTGAGCTTTGCATCATAAAGTCTCTCCACAAAAAAAAGGAGGCGTCAGGGTCGGGTTGCCTGAATCAGAGCCTCCATGTGATCGAGATAACGCTCGAGAGCTCGGCGCCCGGCGTCAGAAAGCCGGTACTCCGTCCTCGGGACGCGCCCTTTGAAGGACTTGGTGCACGAGATATAGGAGGCCTCCTCGAGCTTGCGCGCATGGACACTCAGGTTGCCGTCACTCGTCTTCAGCAAGTCCCTCAGATCGGTGAAGGTAAGCGACGCGTTGACGGCGAGGGCGCTCAGAATACCCAGGCGCACGCGCTCGTAAACCAAGCGATCGAAATCGCGCGCGCGGGGATCGGAGAGATATCCGGCGATGCCTTCGAGCCGGTTCTGTTGCTGGGCACGAGCGCTCTGTCCCTGCTCTGCTGCGCTGTCCCTAGCCACCGTACCTCCGGGCAATGACGGCTCCGAAGAGCACGTGGAGGCCGCCGAAGCCAAGCGCCAGGAGCAGGTTCAGCCAGCTCTCCGGCACTACGAAAGCCGTCACGCCGAGGACCATGAAACAGAATCCCATGATCGGCACCGGGCGCAC
>JAOTUP010000359.1 GCA_029863825.1 Acidobacteriota bacterium
CGATCTGGACTTCGACGAGGCACGATTCGCCGAGCAAACCGCTCGTCACTTCGATGCCGACTTCCACAAGCTGACCCTCGGAGAATCCGACTTGGCCGAAGGACTGCGCCTGGTGGGCGAGAACTTCGACGAGCCGCTGGCGGATCCGTCGATCATTCCCACTTATTTGCTCGCCCGACACGCTCGACAGACGGTAAAAGTGATCCTCTCCGGTGAGGGTGCCGACGAGCTCTTCGGCGGCTATCCCACCTATCTGGGGAATCGAATCGCCGATGGCTACCAGAGGATCCCGGGACCACTGAGGCGGCTCGTTGCCCGCGCCCTCAAGAGGGCAACGCCGAGCTCGATGGGCAACGTCGGGCTCGACTACCTCGTCGAGCGTTTCCTGTCGGCTGAGGACTGCGACCGTATCGAGAGACATCATCGTTGGTTCGGATGCCTGAGTCCGGAGCGAATCTCCGCCGTGCTGTCAACCCGGGTATCCGAGCAGTCGGCTCCCGAGGCAACGCTCGCGTCCGCCAGGCTGAAGGTAGCCGGCAAGGCGATTCGTGATCCGCTCTCGGAGCTCCTCTACACCGATTTCACCATGTATCTGGCCGAAAACCTCCTGACCAAGGTCGACCGCGCCACCATGCTCGTCTCGCTCGAGGCACGGGCACCGTTCCTCGACCACGAGCTTGCGGAGTTTGTCGCCGCCTTGCCGTCGAAGCTCAAAGTCAGCGGGACCAAAACCAAAGCGATACTGCGACGAGTGGCCGCGAGACGACTTCCCAAGAGCGTCCTTACGCGCCGCAAAAGAGGATTCAACATCCCGCTGTCTCGCTGGCTGCTGCATGGTCTCGGAGAGCATCTCGAGGAGCGCTTCTCTACGGACCGCGTCATGGCGCGAGGACTTTTCGAGCCGCAAGCGGTCATCGACCTCCTGAACGAGCATCTGGCGCGCTCACGAGACCACAGAAAGCCACTTTTCGCCCTTCTCGCTCTCGACCTCTGGTGTGATCGCACATTCGGAGAAGGCGCGAGAATACCGATCCGCACCGGCGGTGAGTCCTGTCGGCAATCGTCATGACGACCTCGAAAGCGGCTGATCCTCGCCACTGGGTGCTACTCCTGGCGGCGCTTCTTTTCGCCGCCAACATCTGGGGCTACGACCTGTGGGCTCCGGATGAGCCCTATTTCGCCGAGGGCGCCCGCGAGATGATCGTCGATGGTCAGTGGGCGGTGCCCCACGTCAACGGCGTGGTGACCACTGACAAGCCAGCGCTCTTCTTCTGGCTCATCGCTCTCTTTTCGCTGCCCTTCGGAGGCGTCTCATCCTTTACTTCACGACTCCCGTCGGTGCTTGCCGCGGTGGGAACCGTGTGGCTGACCATGAGGCTCGGCACGCGACTCGCCGACCGCAGGACCGGCGCCCTGGCGGGGCTCATCCTGGCGACCAGCTTCATGTTCTGGGAGAAGGCGCGGTGGACGCAGATCGACTCGACACTGTGCTTTCTGATTTGGGTTGCCCTGACGGCTCTCGTGGCGTTTCGCGCCGAAGACGCCGACGGCCGCCGTGCCGGACTTCTCTTCTGGGCCGCCGTAGCCCTGGCAGGTCTCGCGAAAGGGCCGATCGGCCTGATTCTCATTCTTGGCATCTCGCTGGTGACTCTCGGTATCGATCGGGATCTTCGAGCATGGCGCAGGTTCAGTCCCGTCCGCGGACCGATTCTCTTTGCGGCCATTGTCGGCCTGTGGGCCGTAATCGTCACCATCGCAGGCCCGGACTCGTACTCGATCCTGGAAGCGCTGCGCGAGCACGTCCTGGAGCGAGGTCTTCATGGCATGCATCACGAACAGCCGTGGTACTACTTCTTCAAGGTGCTGCCGGTGCTACTTCTCCCGTGGTCGGGACTGATACCTGGCGCACTCCTCCTCGCCTGGCGGCGCCGTGATCCCTCCGATCGCTTCCTCCTGGCGGTCGTCATCGTCGTCATCACCGTCTTCTCGATCTCGGTCGAGAAGCGAGAGCTCTACGCGCTTCCCGCGTTTCCTGCTTTCGCCCTGCTGAGCGCGCGATTCATCGCCCATGAGCTCGGGTGGGCCCGCTCCCGGGAGGTCTCGGTGCACACGTGGTGGCTGCGAGCGGGCCTCGGCGCCGTGGCGGTTCTCGTCGCCCTGGTCGGCGCTGTCCTCGGCATCAGGTATGGCGACATCGAGCTGGTCGGCCCTGGCACCGTCGCGCTTCTCTCGGGCGTCGTCTTGCTGACCGGTCTGTCGACACTCATCTTCCTGTGGAGACGACGCTTGAGTCTCTCGGTCGCATCGCTTGCCGGCGGCTTCGTCGTCCTCTACCTCCTCGCCGCTTTTGCCGTCTTTCCTGCACTCGAGCCGCGCAAATCCGCTCGCTCATTCGCGGCTCGCGTCGCGACGCTCACCGCACAGTCGCGCGCCGCCGGCGAACGCGTTGTGGCATTCGATCTCGGCAACTTGCCCGAGCCTCTGGCCTTTTACAGCGGTGGTCTCTACACCGTGGAGACCAACGATCTCGACCGGCTGAGGCAACACATGGTCGGGGATGCCGAGGTCTTCGCCGCGGTCAACAGCAAGGCTGTGGAAAGGCTGCCCGAGGATCTCACCAAGCTGCTCTACGTCGCCGACCGGATCCTCGTGACTCGTTATGAGGTTCTGGTTGTCAGCAACCGTCCCGCACCCGAGAGAACGGTGCTCTCTGACTGGCTGGCGGCTCCGGCGAAGAGCCCATAGTCGCGCCGCGTTCCAGACGGCATCTCGCCTTCCAATGCCCCCGTCTTCGCATCGGTCGTCGGGTCGACGAGAGCTGGGACCATTTGTCGCCCCATTCACGGAGAATGCTCCAAAGCGCCGGGCACACGCATGGCGGCTCGAGGAATCCTCTCCATGAGTCGGCCTGTTCCATTGACCGTCGATTCGAAAGGCCGTTTCTGCCAGGTGGGGAGATGCGTCTGCCCTCGGCGGTTCAGTGTAGGATTCCCCTCCTCGTGTAACCGTTGACTCCGCGAGAGCATCCGCATCTGGATAGGATCTGAAAAACCGTGTCCAAGCGCATCAATCCGCTCGTTCTTTTCGCCGTCGACCACCCGGTGACCATGGGCATGGCGGTTCTCGGCGTGCTGGTGCTCGGCTGGCTCTCTCTCGGTCGCCTGCCCCTCGAGTTTCTTCCCAGCTTCTCGTCATCGAATATCACGGTCAGCGCACCCTACCCGTCCTCGTCGCCGCAGGAAGTAGAACGCGAAGTCGTGCGACCACTCGAAGACGCGCTGGGCACGATCAACGGCATCGATACGCTGTCAG
>JAOTUP010000360.1 GCA_029863825.1 Acidobacteriota bacterium
CGTCGAAGTGCCGGCAACACGCGCCTGTACGATGAGGCGACGCTGGAGAGGCTTGAGACCATTCTGACCCTGACTCGTGACCTTGGTGTCAACCTCGCTGGTGTGGAAGTCATCCTCAATATGCGCGATCAGCTCGACGCCATGAAGAGTGAGATGGAACAGTTGATCGAGGAGCAGAGGGCCGGCGATCTTCGTCGCAGGGGCGATCGCCGGTTCGCGCTCGAGAAGTTCAGGTCGGGTCTTCCGAGTCGCCCGTAACAGGTGTGGCGACCGCTTCGCGCAGTCGTCGTCGGCGCTGCGTCAGCGTGCTACGATGTGCCGATGTTGGCATCGGAACGGGGCAGCCGCCTGTGTGACCGGTGCGGCGGCAGAGGATGGGTGGTACGCGAAGATGGCGGTGCCGGAGCGGCTGAGCCATGCGAGTGCCAGGCTGCGAATCTGACTCCTCGGCTCGTGGGAGCGGCGGGCATTCCGGCGCGCTACTCGGGATGCAGCTTCGAGAATTTCAAGACCGATCTTCCGAATCGAGTGGAGCGCGAGCAGCTTCTGCAAGCGCTCACCCTCAGCCGCCGCTATGTAGAGAATTTTGTGTCGGAGACGGGGACCTTCATCGAGTCCGGGTTGCTCTATGTCGGCCGACCCGGAGTTGGCAAGACCCACCTGGCAGTCGCTGTTCTCGTCGAGCTCATTCGTCGCTACAGGGTGCATGGCCGCTTCGTCGACTTCACCTCTCTTATCCACCGCATCCAATCGACATTCGATCCTGGAGCTGTCGATACGAAGCACGGGATTCTCCAGGAAGTGAGCACCGCCGAGGTCCTGGTGCTGGACGAGCTCGGCGCCCAGAAGCCGAGTGCGTGGGTCACGGAGCTTCTCTACCTGGTGATGAATGCCCGCTATACGAGCAGACGTCCGACTATTTTCACTAGTAACCTGCGTCTCGACGATGCCGCTCACGACCGACGGGATCTCGATCGTGGCGGAGACCCGCATCCTGAAGAGCTCCTGTCTCGGCGTCTGCCGGCGAGCCTTCTGAGTCGGTTGTACGAGATGGCAAGACCGGTTTCCATCGAAGCCTCGGATTTTCGGCGTGAGGTCAAGATGCACCGTCACCCGGTCTGAGTGACAATGCGCGTTTCCGCAATGGATGCGCTTCGTCGCGGGGTGTCCAATCTCCTCGCCAATTGGGAGCTCGTCCTCGTCCACTTGGGCCAGACTGTGCTTGTCTCGGTGCTGTTTGTCGCGGGAGCCATTCCGCTTGTCCTGGTAATCGGCTGGGGATCGTTGCGAACGCTCTGGGCGGATTGGGCCACGGCGACCTCAGCACCGCCGTCTCTGGAGGACCTCCTTGCGCGGCTGAGCGGTTCGCTCGGCCCGCTGCTTCTCGGGGTCTGTGTCGCGTTGTGCGCCTGGACCGTCGCGCTGATCGTCTACGCGTATGTTCAGGCCGGCATATTCGACGTTCTCGCGAAAGGAGAGCAGGGGGCACCGGCAGTCGCAGGGTCCCGAGCCGGTTTTCGCAGCTTCAGCTTCGGGCAGTGGAAGCGATCTGCCGATCGACACATCTGGCACTTTTTCTGGCTGGTGAACATCTTCATGGCCCTGGGGACGGTTCTTCTCGTTGTGCTGGGTTTGATTTTCGTGGCGACAGGCTGGCTGGTCGCCACGGAGGCGGTTGGTGCGGCATTCTTTTTCGGGTGTTTGGGCGGAAGTCTGCTGATCGTTCTGGCTGCCGGGACGAGCCTGTGGTGGCAGCTGGCCATGGCCGCTGCGGTCTCGGGAGCGTCGGAAGTTGGTCGCTCCATTCGCTTCGGGGGCCGTGTCCTGGTTCGGCGTCTCGGAGCAGTGCTCGTGTTCGTGCTCTTGGGGGTAGTTATCGGAATCACGGCTGCCATCGTTTTCCTTCCGGGCGCCCTACTCCTCGAAGTGACGCTGCGCGATTCCACTGCCGCCTACGTCTCTGGTCAGGTAGCGATGAGTTTGCTGCAATCGGCGTTTAGCTCTGTCTTGAGTGTCGGCTTCGCCGCCATCACGATCTCGCTGGTGAGCTCTGAGCTCAGAATCGAAGAGCGCGGATCGTCATGAGAGCGACGAGGGTCCAGCTCTCCGGCGTGGTACTCCTGGCAGTCTTCGCGTGCGCCCGCGCGGTGCCTCCGCCGAGCTATGGAGAGCTGCCGGAATCTGACAGACCGGCTCAGCCTCCAGTGGGTTCCCCACCTGCTACAGAGACCAAAGCGGTAGAGGCGCTGCCGACCGGTGAAGAAGAACCCCCGCAAGCCGTACCCTCTCACCCAGTTCCGAACCGGCTGGTGACGATTCCCCAGGTCGTCCGTGTGGGTCTGGCGACGGATTTGCCTGCCGTGACGTTGCCCTGCTGTGATGCGGATCTGGTCGCCGTTGCCAAGGGCAGAGAGCTTGCATTGGTCTCGAAGCTCAAGGTGGTGCCTGGTGTAGAGGCCGCGCAACCCGCCGTGTGGCGCTTGCAGGTTGCCGCTTTGCGGGACGAATTCCAGGCGCGCGGTCTGGCGCGCCGGATCGAACAGGCGTTGACGCTGGAGACCAGCGTTGTATTCGATGCCGAAACCGGCTTCTACCGGGTGCGAGTAGGGGAGTACGGCGATCATGACGAGGCAGACGCTGCGCGCCTGGAACTGGCGCAGCACAATATTCATGACGCGTGGATCGTCAGTGAGCAGAGGACGATCGAGGATCCGCGGTTGATCCTGGAACAGGCCGGGCGTCGGTCGGTAGTGGCCGGGCGCTGGTTGGCGTTCCAGCCCAAAGGCGAAACCGGGATCTCGGTGCTCGGCACCCGTTACCGTGGGCGCATTCTGGTTCATCTCAACGATCGCGGAACGCTGAACCTGATCAACGAGGTGGGCCTCGATGACTATCTCAGAGGGGTCGTCCCGCGGGAGATGGGACCGGAGGTCTACGACAACCTGGAGGCTCTGAAGGCGCAAGTTGTCGCGGCCCGCACCTACACGCTCCGCAATATGGGCGAATTCGAAGGAGAGGGATTCGATATCTGCGGGACGCCGAGATGTCAGGTGTATGGGGGAATGAGCGCCGAGCACGAGCTGTCAGATCGGGCGGTGCTCGAGACCACTCAGGAAGTCCTGCTTTTCGACGGTGACTATATCGATGCGTTGTACAGCTCGACGTGTGGCGGGCACACCGAGGACGTGGCGACCATCTTTCCACTCAAGAATGCGCCCTACCTTCAGGGCGTTCCGTGCTCCGAGGCTGGTGTTGATCGCATCTCCGGCACTGTCGAGAGATTGACACCGCTG
>JAOTUP010000361.1 GCA_029863825.1 Acidobacteriota bacterium
CTTCTTTGCCCAGATACTGCGTCGTCTTGGTCGACCGGAAGGGAAAATCCGTGTCTTCGATCACTGGCAGCGCGTCCATGTCGGCGCGAACCGCGACGACCGGCCCCGACCGACTCCCCTTGAGGATTCCGACGACCCCCGTGTAGGCGATTCCTTCCTGCACATCGAGACCCGCAGCATGCAGCTCAGCAGCCACCACCGACGCGGTTTCGAACTCCCGGTTCCCGAGCTCCGGGTTGTGGTGAATCACATGACGGATCTCGATAATCTCGTCGAGAACTCCATCAATCACGCCTTTGACCTTCTGCGTCTCCTCGGCCGACGTGCCGCCGGCGCTCATGCCGAGAAGCAGCAGAACGACACCAGCTACTTTTGCTCGATTCATCTTTGACGTGCCTCCATCGCGTCGTGTTGGCGCGAAGTCTAGCGTGTCGCGCGTTGCTTGCCACGTGAGCCGTCTGCTCTCCATCATCGTGAACCGACTCGACGGCGTCAGGCACCGTCCGCACTTTCTCGACCGAGTCCGGGCGCCGGAACCGACGGCACGTGGAGTCGGTCGGAGGTACAATGAGATTCTTGGGAGCCGCCGCAGATCCGCTTGCGAGACGAGCGTGGTTCCGTCCACGGTCGGTTCCATGCAGCACTACATACGGGTCGGAGTACACAAGTGATCATCAAAGGTCAGAAGGTCCTGGTTTTGGGGGGGTACGGCCTCGTTGGAGCCGCCGTTTGTCGCCAGCTTCTCGAACATTCCCCTGGCGAGATCGTGATTCACAGTTTGCTGCAGCGAGAGGCTGAAGAGACCCGCGACGAGATCATGGCCGAGGCGGACGCAAGCGTGATCTCGGTCGCCAGCGGCGACATTCTCGGCCTCGACGGCGAATTCAGCCAACTCGACCAGATAGCGGCCCAAATCTCGGCACTCGATGACGACTCACTGTCGTCGTTCCGGCTATACAACCTGCTCGTCGACAACTCACCCAATATCGTCATCGACTGTGTGAACACCGCAACGGCCATCGCGTATCGCAACGTCTATCAGGCCTCGCAACGGGTCCTCGACGATCTTCTTGCCGGCACTGTGGACGCAGAACACGCGGCGCATCTGCTCGAATCGCTCTATATCCCGCGCCTGATCCGCCACATGCAGATCCTCTACCGCGGCATGCAGGTCGCCGGCACCAAGCTCTACATCAAGGTTGGGACCAGTGGCACCGGCGGCATGGGCTTGAACGTTCCCTACACCCATTCGGAAGAAAAACCCAGTCGCGTGCTCATGTCGAAGAGCTCAGTCGCCGGCGCCCACTCGTTGATGCTCTTCCTCATGGCGCGCACACCCGGCGCTCCGATCACCAAGGAGATCAAGCCGGCAGCGGCGATTGCCTGGAAGAAGATCGCTCACGGGCCGATTTCCAGGCATCGTGAGCCAATTCACCTGCACGAAACCGCACCGCGATCTATCGGCGCTACGTTTTCGAGCATCGACACTGATGCCGCTCAGCTGACCGACGACATCCTGACAACCGTCTTTATCGACACCGGCGAGAACGGCATCTTCAGTCTCGAAGAGTTTGCAATGCTGACCACGTCCGAACAGATGGAATTCGTCACGCCTGAGGAGATCGCTCGCTTCTTGATCTTCGAGATCGAGGGCGGCAACACTGGCCACGACATCATCAACGCGCTGGACAACGCCGTCCTGGGTCCGTCCTACCGTGCAGGGATGATGCGTCACTGGGCAATGGAATTGATGACCGAGCTGGAGAAGAAGGGCGCGACGCGAAGCGTCGCATTCGAGATGCTCGGCCCGCCCAGAAACACCAAACTCCTCTTCGAGGCCCATCTGCTGCGCGAGGCGTTCGGCACCATGACCGCGGTCAGAGACTCCACGCCCGAAGAGGTAACGACTCGACTCGACTCACTCGTTCGCGACAATCCCCGCATCGCGAGCGAAGTCATCTCAGTAGGCATTCCCATCCTCCTCGACTCGGGTGAGATCCTGCGCGGCCAGCGCGTCATCGTGCCGGTGGAGGCCGAGGATGTCGAGGTCACTCCCGAACGTCTCGAGTCCTGGGTCAAATCGGGCTGGGTCGATCTTCGGCGCGGCAACTGCGCCCGTTGGATCGAGCGACTCCACACGATCCACAACGAGATCCTGAGCAAGCCCGCGAGCGACACGTCGAGCCGCTACTTGCGCAATCATCGCTTCTGGGCCGAAGACAAGGGCATCCAGCCGGGCAAGATCGTCGGCTGGATCCTGTCGGCTGAGGAGCAGGGCGGTCGGTTCAAGCACTAGGGGAGGTGAGGCCTCGAGGGCGTGGGGCGCGAAAGAGAGCTGACACCTTTGTGAAGGTATCGGCGCCGCTGCCGGCCCTGGGCGGAGCAACATGTTCGAATGCAGCATCCTCCAGAGTGTCTCGCCGGGTCGCTCTTTCGAGACTAGACATGGCCATTCGGGCGGGCACTCTCCCTCGGGACTGCCAGGCTCTCTCCTGACACCCCACGCCCTCCCACCCTTCAAATCCGATAGGCTCGCTTAGCTTTGCCCGCTACCGACAGAAGGGGATCGACCATGGCGAACTTCCAGTTCTTCGAACAGGTCAATCGCAGCTTCGACAAGGCCGCCGCTCTCACCGGCTACGACGTGAAGAAGCTCGCCCAGGTTCGTGCCTGCAATTCCGTCTATCACTTCACGTTCCCGGTGCGCCGCGATGACGGCACGATCGAGGTCCTCCACGGATGGCGCGCGGAGCACAGTCACCACAAACTGCCGACCAAGGGGGGCATCCGCTTCAGTCAGCATGTGAGCGAGGACGAGGTGATGGCGCTGGCGGCGCTCATGACCTACAAATGCGCCATCGTTGACGTCCCCTTCGGCGGCGCCAAGGGCGGTGTCAGGATCAGTCGCCGCGACTACTCCAAAGACGAGCTCGAGCGCATCACCCGTCGCTATACCTACGAACTGGTGAAGAAGAACTTCATCGGCCCCGGCGTCGACGTCCCGGCCCCCGACTACGGCACAAGCGCCCAAGAAATGGCGTGGATTGCCGACACCTACACGTCGATGACAGCCGGCGAGCTCAACGCCCTGGCATGCGTGACCGGCAAACCGGTCGCTCAAGGCGGCATCCGTGGCCGCTCCCCGGCGACCGGTCGAGGCGTGTTCTTTGGCGTGCGCGAAGCCTGCGACGTGCCGGAAGACATGAAAGCTCTGGGGCTCCCGTCCGGAATAGCCGGCAAACGCGTCGTCGTCCAAGGCCTGGGCAACGTGGGATCCTACGCTGC